>JAKUPT010000079.1 GCA_022450595.1 Bdellovibrionales bacterium | reverse complement strand
CTACCACAAATAAACCACCGAGTAGCAAAAGCAGGAGTTCGTTTTTGGTCATAATGGCCATAACCCCTAAAAACCCACCAAGGCTTAAGCTTCCCACATCGCCCATAAAAACTTGGGCGGGATAGGAGTTAAACCACAAAAACCCGAGTCCTGCGGCAATCACTGCAGCACAAAGAGGGGCCAGTTCCGCTGATTGAGCGATGTAGGGAATGGCTAAATATCTGGCTATTTCTACGTGGCCATTTACATAAGAAAATATTAAAAATGTGAACGAGCAAACAATCACTGGCACAATGGCAAGGCCGTCCAGCCCGTCGGTGAGGTTCACGGCATTGGCGCAACCTACAATCACTAGGCAGGCAAAAGGCAAGTACCACCAGCCTAAATCAAAAGTGATATTTTTAAAAAACGGCACATAAAGCTCAGTGCTCAAGACCCCTTGATGGATTAAAAACCAAACCACAGCCCCTGAAATACCAAACTCCATCAATAAACGAAATTTACCAGACAACCCTTTGGTGTTTTTCTTAGAAACTTTTAAAAAATCATCCCAGTACCCAATGGCTCCAAAACCAAGAGTAATAATCAAGGCTCCCCAAACATACAAATTGGTCATATCAATCCACATGACCGCTGGAATTAAAAGCCCCAACAAGATTAAGCCACCACCCATTGTTGGAGTGCCTTGCTTTTTTTTATGAGTCTGTGGTCCGTCATCTCTAATGGTTTGGCCAACCTGTTTGCGAACCAGAAGGCGAATATAGTGTGGGCCAATTAACAAACAAATAAAAAAGGCAGTAAAAAAAGTGATAAAAGTTCTAAAAGTGATATAACGAAATACGTTTAAAGCAAAAAACTTATCAGAAAGTTCATAAAGCCATTGATAGAGCATTTAATTTCCTTATCTTAAAAAAGCAAAACACTCTTTAATATAAGCACAGGCTTTGTACTGTTGGCAAATTTGATTTTAAAGTTTATTTTTTTGAACTAAAGTTTATTGGGTTTAAACTTTCCACCACTTGCTCCATTTTCATAAAACGAGAGCCCTTTACGACCACCAAATCATTTTTTTCTAACTTTGCTACTAAGCTCTGAACAATGTCTTTATCAAACTTTTCAGAACCCACAAACTCACAACTGGAACTGACCGATTTAACGCCTTTTTCAACGTCTTTGTAAGACTCACCAATAAAGTACACCCAATCCATCATACTTTTTGCGAGCAAGGCCCCTATTTGTTGATGAAACTCATGTCTTTTCTTCCCAAGCTCCCCCATTTCACCAAGCACAAAAAAGCGCTTTCCTTGAGGCTCCATTTCAAAAATATTTTTAATCAAAATAGACACACTATCTGGATTGGCATTATATCCATCAAACAAACAAAGAGCGCCTGATTTTAAATCGATGATCTGATTTCGCCCCCAAATGGTTGAGCACTTCGAAAGCCTTTTCCAAATCAAATCAGGAGAAATACCAACACTTAAAGCCAAGGCTGAAGCCGCCATAAGGTTGGTCACATTATGACGACCAAATACCGGAACTTTTTCAGAACCCTCTACAGCTTGAATGTGTCCCTGCACTATAACAAAGCCTGGCTCAATAGAGCCTACTCTTAGTTTAATGTCGGCGGAATCTACATGGGAGGCAAATGTTAAAGAGTTTTTTTGCTGATGCTTTTCATGCATTTTATGAGTGAACTCGTTTTCAATATTAAAAATCTTTAAAGCCTGAGGGGCATGGATATAAATCTCTTCTTTGGCCTCAGCGATGGCCTCTTGAGACCCAAGCTCTCCAATATGAGCCGTACCAACTTGAGTGACCACCACCACATCTGGTTTTGCAATTTTGCAAAGCCTTTCAATTTCACCTTTGTGGTTCATCCCCATTTCAACAATGACAACCTCAGAGTCTGAGGGAGAGGCCAATAGACTTAAAGGCAGCCCCCAGTGGTTGTTAAAACTTCCTTTGCTGTAGCTGGTTTTAAAACTTTCAGAGATTAAAGTGGCTGCAAACTCTTTAGTGGTAGTTTTACCATTGGAGCCCGTTATGCCTAAGACTTTGAAATTGTTTTTTTCACGCCAGTAGGTCGACATCTGTTGCAGCGCCTGAAGGGTGTCATCCACCAAAAAGATTGTGGCTTTGCCAGAGTAGCTTTTTGCAACCTCTGGTTTGTCTAAAATTAAAGCCGTAGCTCCTTGTGCCAGAGCTTTATCAACAAAGTCATGAGCATCAAACCGGTCGCCTCTTAAAGCAATGAATATTTTATTGGTTAAGTCTTCTCTGGTGTCAGTGCCAACACCTTCAAACTGAGTCTTTACGACAGTTTCAGGCTTTTTATTGAAAGCCGATTCTAAATCTTGTGTTGTCCAAGTTAAATTACTCACTTAAAGACTCCTTAATACATTCAATATCGCTAAAATTCTTTTTTTCAGTTCCTATAATTTGATAGTCCTCGTGACCTTTACCCGCAACTAAAATCACAGCTCCCTCTTCGGCTTCATTAATGGCTCTATGAATGGCTTTTTTTCGATCCACCTCGACAATAACGTTTGAGCTTTTGGCTGTATACTTATCAGTGGTTAAACAGTCTTCAATAATAGTCATCGGGTCTTCGGTTCTGGGGTTGTCGGAAGTTAAGTAAACCTTATCCGAGTAGTTTAAGGCGGCCTCCAGCATAAGAGGCCGCTTGCCCTTATCCCGGTCCCCACCACAACCAAACACAGTTATAAGTTCTGGTAAGTTTTTTTCAGTTTTAACTTCAAGCAAAGTATTTAACACGGAAGCCAATGCCTGATCGGTATGGGCGTAGTCCACAAAGGCGTTGACGTTTTTGTCAATCTCTACTCTTTCAAGACGCCCTGGCACTCCTTTAAAGTTTTCTAGGGCTTTAATGCAAGTTTCCACCGAGACCCCTAAGCTGTTGCAACAGGCTATGGCCGCGGTGGCATTGTAGGCGTTGTGAGCTCCCACCATGGGAAGGTTTACGGTGTATTGCTTGCCTTGGTAATGCAATTCAAACTCAATGCTTTGAATGTCTTGTTTTGTAATTGTAAATTTAAAGTCCTCAGCCGACTCGCCATAATAAACGGGCTTGGCTTTGGCGGCCACTTGAATCTGTTTGCCATAAGAAGAGTCGGAGTTAATCACCGCATAGGTTTGATCTTTTTTTGAGGCCAACAAAACTTCAGAAAAAAGCCGCTGTTTGGCTTTAAAGTAGGTGGGCATATCTTTATGATAGTCCATGTGGTCTCGGGTCAAGTTTGTAAAAATGGCCACATCAAAGTTTACGCCATCCACTCTTTTTTGATCAAGGGCATGACTTGAGACTTCAAACACGACTGCTTTTGCCCCGAGGGCTTGCATCTCTTGAAGTCTGCGATTTAAATCAATGGCATTGGGTGTGGTCAGGGATGTTTTCCAAACATGAGTTTTAATATGGTGATCAATGGTTCCAAGCACACCACAGGGCCAACCGAACTCATGTAAGTCACACTGGTTTTACCATTGGTTCCAGTCACTCCCACACAAACTAAAGAATCTGTAGGAGACTGATAAAACACACTGGCAATTTTTTGAAGCGCCTCTCTTGTGTCTGACACGCAAAGAACAGCACCTTCAAAGTTAGCTGGAACTTGGTCTTCTGCTTCCACAACAACCGCTACAGGATTTTTTTCGCAAACCTCTGGCAAAAACTGATGGGCATCTGTGTGAGTTCCACGAATAGCTACAAATATCGTGGAGTTATCCACATCGCGAGAGTCTATGGAGATTTTTGAGACCTCTTTCAAAGTGGCCTCGCCCATCTTGTAAGCAGAGTAGCTGGAAAACAGTTGTGCAAGCTTCATAATCTAAAGCCTACCAAAACTATTCTAGGAAAACATGGATTTTCTGGCTTTGACTCAATGACTCGCCCGACTCAGGCTCAGTTTTAAAAACCTGACCACGACCATGAATGACCACTCTTTTATCTGTGGTTTTTAATTCTCTTAAAGCTTGTCTTAAACTCATGCCACTGAGTGAGGGCATTTGATCAGTGAGCATTTCACGTAAATTATTTTTTGTACGTTTAATGCTTGTGCTGTCTTTTTTGTTTTTAGATAGATGTAAAAGATTATCTTCTGAGATAATTGTTGGAGAAAGACCTGCTTTTCTAACAGCATAGGAGGCCACCTTAGAAAATATAGGTGCTGCCACCTGTGAGCCGTAAAAGTATTTTTTTGGATTATCAACAGCCACATAAATCACAAACCGGGGATCATTTGCCGGAACAAAGCCCGCAAAGCTTGATATGTAAGCACCTTTGACGTATCCGCCATTTTCAAAATCTACCTTTTGAGCTGTTCCGGTTTTTCCAGCCACAGGGTAACCAGGGATACGAGCATTGACTCCTGTGCCGCCTGGCATAGTCACTGCCGATAGCATCAAACGAAGAGTGTTGGCTTGTTCTTCACTCAGTACTCGTTGTTTGTTTTTGGATTTAAACTCTTTGATGTTATGTGTGTCCGGGTTTTCAATGCGTTTTACAAGTATAGGCTCTGTTAAAACACCACCATTGGCAATGGCCGTGTAGGCCATGGCCACCTGTAAAGGTGTGGCACTAATACCATGACCAAAAGAGATTGTGCTTAACTCAATCGGCCGCCAAGGAAGCTTTCTTACAATGCCGTTAGACTCCCCAGGAAAGCTCAAGCCAGTGCTTTGCCCAAAACCAATTTGACGTAAAAACTCTGAATACTTTTGGCTTCCTAACATCAGGGCAATTTTTGAAGTGCCCACGTTTGAAGAAAAGGCAAGAATCTCACTAACTGAAAGGTTATCAAACTTATGTTTGGCATCGGCCTCTTTTATGATCCGACCACCCACTTCAAATTGCCCGCCTTCACAAGCAATCATTGTGTTGGGTTCAATCACATTGTGTTTTAAAGCGGCCGCCACAACAAAGGGCTTTAAGGTACTGCCCGGTTCAAAGGCATCTGTTAAAACTCTGTTGCGTCTTAACTGTGAGTTGACCTTAAGGGGTTTGTTTAAATCATAGGTTGGGGCATTGGCCATGGCTAATATTTCTGAAGTTTTTGTGTCAACCACAATTCCAACAGCTCCATCAGCTTGAAATTTTGCAATGCTACGGGCCAGTTCTGTTTCTAAATAATGTTGGATTTCACTATCAATGGTCAAGTGCACATTGGACCCGTCAGGATGTGTGATCTCAAGTCCACCATTTAATAGCAGTGGGCGCCCAAAGGCATCTCTTTGTAAGAGCACCTTTTTTTCTTTTCCACTGAGCTCAGAGTTTAAACTTAACTCCAAACCCTCTAAGCCTTTTCCGTCAGTGCCGGTAAAACCTAACACCTGTGATAGCGTGCTTTCATTGGGATAAATGCGCTTGGACTCTTCTACAAAGCCTAGGCCTCTGATTTTTAATTCTTTAATTTTTTCGTACTGAATGGGAGTGATTTTTCTTTTTAGCCAAACAAAACGTTTGTTTCTGTACAGATAAATTCTTTTCGAAATGCGGTGATAAGACTCTTTTAAAATTGGAGCGACTTTTTTTGCCACAGAGATTCTATTTTCAATGATTTTAGGATCGGCATAAAGTGAATACGCCGTGGTGCTGCCGGCAAGCTCCACTCCATTTCGGTCTAATATGGCACCTCTACGACTTTGAACGGTGACGGTTTTATTATAAAGGCGCTCGTTTAAACTTTGCAGTCGTTCATTGGGAATCACTTGCAAGTAAGCGGCTCTTAAAATCAAGGCCGTCCATAAGCTTAAGAATAAAACAAATATAAATATAATTCTTGTTTTCATTACTGTGCCACTAATAAGTTATCGTTTGAAATATGAATGATTTGCCCTTTTTGAGCCTCAGTCATTGTGAGTCTTGAAAGAGCGTAATTTCTTACACGTTCAGGTTGTGTGATTTTAGCGTATTCCAACATGTTATAACGATAAATATCGTGTCGTTTTTTATATTGGTCAGAGATTTTTAAAACGTTGTAGGCAATGCGACGAATTTCCATTTTAGTAAAAACAATGGTGAACATTGTTAAAATAATAATTAATAAATTCAAAACCGGGTTAAATCTTTTTTCCTTTTTCGCTGCCACTGATGCCCCTTTCAAAAACTCTCAACTTTGCACTTCTTGAACGAGAGTTTTGCTGAATCTCTTGTTGCTCGGCCTGAACCACCTTCTTGGTAATGATTCTACCTTGATTTTGCAGATCTTTAAATGCCCATTTCACAATCCGGTCCTCTAGAGAGTGAAAACTAATGATCAACAATCGACCCCCGGGGCGGAGCCAATCTAACATTTTAGGAATGGACTGCCTGATCACATCCAGCTCATTATTTACAGCAAGACGTAAGCCCATAAAATAAAGTGTTGCTGGGTGCATGCCTTTTTTTCTCCAGCCCTCCACACGCTCAATCATACTCGATAGCTGTCTGGTGGTGGTGAATGGCGTTTGTTTTCTGTCATGCAAAATAGCTTTTACAATGCGGTAAGGCCTTCTGACTTCTCCAAGTTCTTTAAAAATATCAATCAACTCTTGCTCGCTGTAATTGTTAACAATGTCTGCAGCCGTTTCTTCAAGCCTTTGGTCCATACGCATATCAAGAGGACCGTCATGGTAAAAACTAAAACCACGACTGGCTTCATCCAGTTGAGGTGAGCTCACACCAAGGTCCAGTAAAATAAAATCAAACTTTTTTTGTTCACTCTCATTAACAAACTCATTGAGCTCATTTTTGTGAGCATCAATGTTGGCAAAATTATCATGCACCAACTTCAGATTGTTTGAATCCAAAGAGTCTTTATAATTTTGATGAGCATACTCGATGGCCTGTTGATCGTGATCAAAACCTACCATTTTTAATTCAGGAAACTTCTGCATAAAGGCCACTGTGTGCCCACCCCTTCCAAAGGTGCCATCAATGCCATATTTTATGGGTCCTTCGATATCAGAGATAAAGTTTAAAATGGGCTCCAGTAAAACTGGGATATGTAATTTTTGAGAATTCATAAATCATTTCCTTACAAGGGTTATACTAGTCAAAATTGAGCAAACTTTGCATTTTCTTTTTGGCTCTTGAACTATTTACCGTTTTTAAAGGGCCAAAAAACTAGGATAATTCTTTATTCATTGATATTATTTAATACGGAGACAAAAAGGACTTTTAAAATGATGATGGAATGCCCCAAGTGTGGCTTTCAACAACCAGAAGACGAGTTTTGTGCTCAATGTGGAATTAACATTGCAGCTTTCAAAAACAAACCTCTTCCTAAGGCCAAAAAGCTTTGGAATAAACTAAGCGTTCAAATCTCCTTGACCTTGGTCTTGATCACAGTTTTATCCACCGTTTGGTACATCAAAAACAATCAACCCAATCAAACTCCTGAACAACTTTCCGCTGTTTGGGAAAAAGACATCAGTCAAACAAGCTCTAAGCCACAATTAGAACCTCAAGAAACACCCAGTAATAATTCTGAACAGCAGCCTCAGCCTGAAGCTTATGAAAATATGGAACCTCAAGAATTAAACCAAACGGCCACCTTATCTCGTGAAGAGCCTGAGGTTAATGCTCAAGATACCCAACAGCAGGCACAATCCATGGAATTTACCTCCTCCATCATTGAAGCTCCCCTCAATTTACTGCAAGGCCTTGGGCAAAGTGTGTATAGAAACGGCAATGTTATAGCCATTGAATTTGATCCCAATGAAAACTTTCAAGACTGGTTACAACAACTGCAACAACAAGATCAGCTTATTGTTTTACAACCTGTGGAAAAAAACGATTGGCACAACTCAAGCTTTGCTCAATTTAGAGACCAAATTTTAATCAATGAAGACACTGGCTACTCAACAACTATCACTCTAAGGCCACAGCCTGACAACAATGCACAGTTGGAAGTTCGTACGGCCAACACCAGGCCACAAGAACAGACCACAGCCCCCGATGAAGGAATTCAAACTTATACAATTCCTGTGAAACCTAAAAAAGCTTATGTGGTTTTTGGCTTCTTTCCACGCCCCGAATCTGTCTTAAATATGCCTGAACTTAAAACACCAAATAGGGTGTTATCAGTGCTCAGCTCCCCTGATTTTATAGGCGGCGCATCAGATTTGGCCCTTATTTTTGTGCTTAATTAGTCACAAAATGGTGGTTTCCTAAAGTTTTTATACAAAACAGTTGAGCTTTCCTTCAAATTTTTACAGTAAATATTACAAAGTGCAAAGTTAGCAATGACGTGGCTTACTGGGATTCATTAATTTTGTGCGTGGGGAACAACTTATGTGTAGCCTTAGAAGAAAAGCCTTGAACCAAGTTCGTAGGCTTGTAAAAACCAAACCTGTGAAGATCGCTCTTTACAGCATACTGTTGATGGGATGTCAGAAACACACTGTCATATCCAGAAACTATCAGGACCCGTCCCAAGCGGATAAGTTCACGCCACCCTCTTCTCCAAGCATCATAAAAACTATTGCTCCGGCATCACCGGGAAACTACAGCGCAAGCCTTATGAATTTTTTAGGCCATATTCCTGAACGTCACATCAGCTCTGCGGCTCAACAGTTGGTGAATATTTTTGATAATTATAACTTACCTAATAAGTCCTTTGAAAACTTTGCCCATGATAATCTTCTCAATGAAGACAAACAAAAACAGCTTGTAGATTTTATTACTGATCACTCATTAATGATTTTTGAAGATCACTTCACGGAGCTTTTAAAAGCCAAATTAAATCTGAGCACTGTGCATTGTCATCTTACGGCTGATAAAGTGGACTCAGACAAAATGAAGTCTGCCGTTTCTGAGGAGTATTTTTTAGACGAGTACTCCCAAGAGCCCACATGGGAGGCTTTGCCCTATATGGTTCCAAATTTTAAATCTGGTGACTATGAAATCTCTCAACTGGAGCAAAACCAGTACATTTTTAAATGGTCAGCCATTTGTAACTCACAAGCTGATGTGGTGGCTCAATTGCTCTCAGGCTACTTTTTAGTCAATTTAAGCACCTACTCGCTTGAGCCTCGCTTTGAAGACACTCGCCCATATTTTATTCAAAGTATTGATAAGCTTAGCACAAGCCCATTGGATGAATTGCACATAAATTCCACAGTAAACAAAGATTTTCGAGTTCGAGAAATTGTTCCTGAATTTAAGAGCTTTTTTCTAAGCTACTCCCGCTAAGTCTCTGGACCGCTCCCCTAGTCCTATGCTACTACTATTGTAGTTTTAATTTTAAAATTTTACGGGGGAAAAGGTGCCAGATCGATTTTACAAGTCTAACTTAAAGCAGGGGTGGGTTGAAGTTATTGCCGGATGTATGTTTAGCGGCAAAACTGAAGAGCTAATTCGTCAAATACGTCGTGCAGAACTAGCTAAGCTAAGCTTTCAAGTGTTTAAACCAGAAATCGACAACAGATACTCTGAAACGGCCGTAGCCTCGCACAATCAAAACACCTTTCCGTCCACACTTGTTAATTCCGCAGCTGATATCTACCAAAAGTTAAAACCCAATGTTGATGTGATCGGAATTGATGAAGCTCAGTTTTTTGATGCAGAAATTGTTGATGTGGTTAATAAGCTTTCTGATAACGGCAAAAGAGTTTTTGTTGCTGGCCTTGATACGGACTGGAAAGGGCGCCCTTTTGGCCCTATGCCTCAATTGATGGCCATTGCTGAAGAACTTCATAAATTACACGCCATCTGCCTAGTGTGCGGCGCTCCTGCGACAAGAACTCAGAGACTGATTCCTGCTTCTGAGGAGATTTTAGTGGGATCTTCTGAAATGTATGAAGCTCGTTGCCGCACGCATTTTGATCCAGATTTAAGCTTACGTTTAGCAAAAACAAAATCGAAAACAAAAAGCTCAGAGGCTCAACTACAACTTTAATTATTAGAGGAGTTAACATGTCAAATTTAGAAATCACCACCCTTCTTTCAGAAGAAAAAATTCAAAATCGAGTGGCCGAACTTGGAAAAGAACTTACAAAAAAACTTGAAGGTGAAGAGGTTGTTGCTGTTTGTGTTCTTAAAGGCGCATTGATGTTTTACTCAGACCTTATTCGTCACTTAAACATTGATCTTAAGAGCGAGTTTATTGGCGTGTCCAGCTATGCCGATAGGGCTAAAAGCAGTGGCGAGGTGAAGTTAACTCTAGACCTTAACAGCTCAGTAAAAGACAAACACATTCTACTTGTGGAAGACATTGTGGATACTGGCCTGACTTTGAACTACTTAAAAAAGCTGCTTCAAGCCAGACAACCGAAAGCTATCACTACAGCAAGCCTTCTATTAAAGCCCGATGCTTTACAAGAAAAGTGCGACATTGATTATGTGGGCTTTGAAATCCCTAATGACTTTGTTGTGGGCTACGGACTTGATTATGCGGGCGCATACAGAAACTTGCCTTTTATTGGCCAAGTGATCTCACTAAATTAATTTTTAGGGATATAAATTTTTTGACCAATTTGAAGTCTTCGAGGGTTAACATTGCTGTTAGCCCTTTTTAATTGAAAAACACTTACGCCAAAAAGCCTAGCAATTCGCTCGAGGGTGTCACCGGATCTGACCTTGTAGGTTTTGCCATTAATTAGAGCCAGTGAGTTTAAACTCTCTAATTCTTTTACAACTTCTTTATATTTCTTTTCTGGCACTCGGATAAAGTTTCCTTTACCTACACGCACTCGATCTTTCCACACTCTGTACTCTAAATGTGAATTATAAATTTTCGCCAGCTCTTTATTGTCATCAAACCAATTGAGTAAATTTTTAACTTTGATGTTTTTGGACAGTTTTATTTCTTTTGTAGGAAGAGGTACATCCCAATAAACTTTGCCAAAATACTTTGAGGCGTTTTTTTCGACCTCTAAGATTGCAAGAAAGCTTGCATAAAAATTAGAGGAGGCAAAACCAAAACCGTCCGCTTCAATCAGCTCATGAATCTTATTGCTGTTATGTTTGTTCACTACTCGTCTGACGCCGGTCGGGCCATGGTTATAACCTGTCACAGCCAGCGGCCAAGACTCCAGCATTTTATAGTTGTTTTTTAAAATCAGTGCTGAAGCTTCAGTGGCCTTGAGGGGGTCGTTTCTTTCATCCACAACCAAATTGTTTTTTAAATAGGGTTTGGCCGTGTAGGGCATGATTTGCCAAATGCCACTGGCGCCAACTTTTGAGCGAGCTCTATAATTGAATGAACTTTCCACAAAAGGCATACGGGTGAGCTCTAATGGCAGTCCGTGTTTTTTAAAGATCTTTTCAATTTGTTGTAAAAAACGTCCCGAATAGTAAATACCTTTAATGATGTAATCTCTTTGCCCCAGTTGAAAACGAATGCGGCTGTACCTTGAAAGGGCTGAGATATTTTTTACGCCATTGTTTTTTAAAAGCATCCAGTACTTTAAATCCTTGCCATCTAATCCAGTTGGGTTGTCGTAGTTGGCAATTTTTTTAAGCCGGGATTGCACTTGTCGCTTTAAAGCTTTCACCCTTTTAATACGCTGCCTGCGTTTTTGATACTCATTGAGGTCTTGTTTTGAATTTATATCTTTAAAGTCCACAGCCTCGTAAATGATATTTAAATTTTCGGTGTCATGTATCACTCCTTGAGAGGAGCTGTATCTTGTGTAGATCTCTTTTTACCATTTATAAAATTTTAATAATCATATCCAAAGGTCCCCAATATTTGATTAACATGTTTTCCAACCTTCTCTTATTATCTGCAGACAGTAATGGATTCATACTTAATTTAAATTCTTTTCAAAATATTCTATTTTCTTTTCGTTGTGAGTATTAAAGTGCTTATCATGATATTTTTTGCATTGTCCTTATTTATGGGAT
>JAKUPT010000078.1 GCA_022450595.1 Bdellovibrionales bacterium | reverse complement strand
CTTGATAGGTCAGAAAAAAAAGCTGGTGGTTTGATTGTGAATAAAAACTCCACATCTAAGGGTGGGCCATCAAATAGTGTTCCGGGCCCTGAAAACTTAAAGCCAAAAAAGTTTGTCGGGTCATTATACTTTTTGCCTTCAATCTCTTCACTGTAATCAATAATCCCGGCAACTAGTCCCCAGAACCTGGTTTCATAAACAGGGACTTTGTTAGGGTTGTCTCGCACACTTTCCATCTGTTCGTAGACTGGATTTGAAGAGGCCGACTCTCCTCTTTTGAATTTTGGAATGATTTCAGTATCAACCACATAACCAAAACCTTTTCGGCCTTTAAGTTTAGTTAAATAAAAGGTTCCAAAGCCACCGGGGCCGGTGTAGATTTTTTTTGAAATAATTATTTTTTCATTCTCTTTGTAATACCCCAGAATAGGAGAATCGAAATTAGGCTTTTTATAGATCGCCGCACCACTGACCCCAACTATGCCAATTTGAAAGTATTTTTTATAGTCAATTTTTTTCTTAGCAAAGCTTGTTGAAGCTGTAATTGTTAGTAAGGCAATGGCAGTTAATCTAAGCAGCATATTTTCAAGGTCCTTAAGTCAAAGCCCAAATGTTAAACACAATGATATTGTATCTATAAATACAAGTTTATTTAAACTCTTTTTGAAATTGAGTCTTGAGATTTTTTAATAGGCTTAATGTTTTTATAAGGATTTTTGTCTCTTAACCAAAAGTCCAGATCTTGTTTTTTAGAGTCTAAAAAAGATTTCACCTGCTGAGCCGCCTTTTCAGGGTCTTGAAGGTACAACACGGGGTTAAATCCACAATAAGGGCATGGTAATGAAAGTCGCCATCTCATTTTTATAAAAACCTCTGTGCAGACTAGACTAAAGACAAAGATCACAAAAAACTTGGGGTCAAATTTCTGCCAAACCGCCACACAAACTAGAACAGATGCAATAAGACAAAGCATAAAGTTTCCTGTGGTCATATTCTTTTTAGTGTATATGCGTCTTTCATGCTTACAAAAAGCACAGAAGCATTTTTCAGACTGATTTTTGCTATCCAACAAACCCATACATAAAGTTTAGCATAAGCATATTTTTTCATAGATCATTTTTTTTAAAATACAGATAGAAGACTAGCTTAAAAGATTAAACTTAGTCTAAATGAGCATTTTAAGGCATAATATAGATAAATAAAAAGGGTGAAACTATGAAAATTATTATTTTAATAGCACTAATCTTCTGCGGACAAGCTCATGCTGATGAAAACTATATGGGCTATGATGATATAGTAAAAGAGCTAAGTCGTAACTCAACAAAGCAAAGTGATATAAAAACCACGAATCTAGACCCACTTGAAATGGTTAGAATCCATACGGGAGTTGGCTTTTCAAGCTCACAACTCACTGTTCAAGAATTTAACGACAACGATATTAGTGGCTTTCATCAAGGCATTGAACTCAACTTCGGAATTGATTTATTTTCACCTGTTTGGATTGCTGAAGGCACAGTAAGATCTTTTGGCTCTAAAGAGTTAGAAAATAATAAAATATCTTTAAAAGAGTTTGATTTAAAGTTTGTTCATCTGACTCCAATAAATTATTTTGTTAACTTTAAGTTTGGTATGGGAATAGCAGCTAGGTACTTAACTGTTGAGTCACAGAGTACAGATGAGATTGTAACCCTAAATACAGCACCTCAAAAGGTGGAGTACTCAACCCCTTCATCACTGTTTATCATGGGACTTCAAACATTTTTAACCAACTCTGTGAGCCTTGGAATTGATATTGCCTATAGATCAGCAATGATCGACGAAACCATTGATAAACGCTCCATTGATGCCAACCTAAGAATAGACACCCATTTTTAAGTAGAGGCTTATGAAAGCATTTTTTAAACATCATGACTGGCAACGACTTAGAAGGTATTTGCTTTTATTTGCAAGAAACCCTATAGAAAAGATTAAACATGTGCCACAGTTTGATTGGCCTCATTTGATCTTTTTTATAGGAGCCTTAGCTGCCATCTCTATAAGTTTAAATGGAATCGTTGGTCAGTATTTTAATTTTAATATGATTTTGGCTGTGCTTCTTTTTCCTGTATCAAGCATTGTGGTGAGCTTTATTTTATCTGGTTTTTTTTACTACACATTTTTATTTTTTCTTGATCAAAAAATTGATTTTAAGTGTTTAGTAACTGTGATTCTCTTTGCCACGATTCCCTACTATGTGTTTGAAATTGTAGAGCCGGCTTTTCAGATTGCACGAATTGTGGGGCTTTTATTTAGTAGTGTCTTACTAATTGTAGGCTTAGTTGAAAACTTTAATTTGAATAAAAAGTTCGTAATACGTCTTGTTGGTGCTGCTGTTGTGACTTATTTTATATTGTGGGGATTGGCTGTTATTAATGAAAACCAATCCCGCATACAACAAAAAGACATTGAAAAGTATCACTTAGATCAGCTTGAGCGCGAAGTTAAGGAGTTTCGTTAGAGTCTTTCACTCCAACACCAGTGCTTCCAAAACCACCTACACCACGATCTGTATGGCTAAGCTCAGCCGACATTTCAAGTTCAGCTTGTATGACTGGAGCTACTACTAATTGAGCCACCCTGTCTTGATCTTGAATTTCAAAAGCTTGTTCACCATGGTTGATTATAATTATTTTTACTTCACCTCTATAATCAGCATCAATCGTTCCTGGAGAGTTTACAAGGCTGATTCCCTTTTTAATAGCTAGTCCACTTCTTGGACGTGCTTGAATTTCATAGCCTTCAGGGATTTCAAAGCTTAAAGCCGTAGGAACTAAGGCTCGCTCTCCAGGCTGAAGTGTCACTGTTTCATCAAGTTGGGCACGGACATCGATACCACTAGCGCCAGAGCTTTCATACTTAGGAAGATCACCTTTAAAGTGCTCTAAGGTTTTAACTTTTAAACGTACTTTTTTATTAATCGCTGTAGACTGAATGCCATCTTTAACTAAGCTTTCCACTGACTGAATAAAAGATTTTAAGGCTCTATCTAACTTTTCTTTATCTTTAAGGTTGCTTTCGATATAGGATCCTAAAATAGTTGTAACGCCTTCTACTCGTCCCATAAAGTCTTTTACTTTTTCATTAATATTAGACATTTTTTGCTCCCTTTTTTTAAATTTTATTAAACCAAGCCTGAACCTCATCAGGGTCTTGAAGACCAAGTAAGTTTAACCCCATTTTATCTGGCTTAAAATAAGTTTCTAAAAACTGGTGAATACTCTCAACACTTACGGCCTCAATAGATGCAATAGTGTCTTCAACAGGTCTGTAAGTTTGAAACACCATCTCATTAACAGCAATAGAGTTCATTCTGTTTTCAATGTCATCAGCACCGAGCAATATCTGCCCTTTAACCTGCATTTTAAAGCTTTCAAGCTCTTCTTTAGTAATGCCGTTGTCTTTCACTTTATAAATCTCTTTGAGCATTTCATCATAAACAGTCTGATATAAATCTTTAGTGGTCGCAGCATAAAACATCATCAGGCCTGCATCAGTAAAATTATGTAAGTAACTATAAACAGAATAAACCCAGCCTTTTTCCTCTCGTATATTTTGATAAAGCCTAGAGGTCATTCCTCCACCAAGTAGTGCATTTACAATAAAAGATTCAAAACGATATTGATCTTTAAAAGAAGACACTGGAAAGCCAAAAAGCAGATGCATTTGCTCTGTGGTTTTAGGAATAAACTTTTTAAAAGTATTAAAGCTTGGTTGTTTACGAATAATTTCTTTGTGCTTTTTTTGAGGACCAAAAATACGCTCTACAATATCCACAACATCTTTATGATTCACGCAACCACTAACAGCCACAATCATATTTTGACCACCATAAACATTTTTATAGTAATCAAGTACATTAGACTGATCTAAGTTTTTTAAGGTTTCTGTGGTTCCAAGAATATTATGACTTAAAGAATGTCCTTTGTATGCTTGTTCAAAAAATTCATCAAAAATAAACTCTTCAAACTGTTCTGCACACATATCAATTTCTTGTTGAACAACGCTTTTTTCTTTCTCAAGATCAGCAATATCAAATTGGGCGTGGGTCACAAGGTCGGCCAGTACATCCATACTCAAGCCTAAATGTTCTCTCAGTGTTGTAGTATGAAAACAGGTGTACTCTTTAGTCGTATAGGCATTGATCTCACCGCCCACTGCTTCAATCTCTTTTACAATGTCTAATTGAGATCTATTTTTTGTGCCCTTAAAAACCATATGCTCAATAAAGTGAGACATACCCTGTAGTTCTTCAGGTTCGTCTCTGGCTCCAGTTGTAACATAAATGGCGGCACTTACTGCACGCGTGTAAGGATGGTGCTCAGTAACAACGCGAACGCCGTTACTGAGTGTTGTTTTAAAAAATTCTGGTTGAAAATCAAAAGCCGTACTTGTCATAAAAGATTATGCTTATGCATCTTCTTTTTCTAGTAAAGCTTTGCGGCTAAGTTTCATTCGTCCAGCTCTATCAATGTCTAATACTTTAACATCGATCTCATCGCCTTCTTTTAAGAAATCATCAACACTTCTTACTCTTTCATGAGCAATTTCTGAAATGTGAAGTAAGCCACTTGTGTTAGGTAAGATCTCAACAAAGGCTCCAAAGTCAGTTGTTTTTACCACTTTACCTTTATATGTCTTACCAACTTCCGCTTCAGCACAAATATCTTCAATCATTTGAATCGCTTTTTTTGCCTGCTCTGGATCGCTAGAAGCTACATTGATTTTACCGCTGTCTTCAATATCAATTTTAACACCAGTTTCTTCAATAATACCTTTAATCACTTTACCGCCGGCGCCAATCACTTCACGCACTTTGTCTGGCTTAATTTGAATGGTGGTTACACGTGGAGCAAACTCACTAATTTCGCCACGAGGCGTTTTCATAACCTTTTCCATCTCATCTAATATATGGTTACGGCCAGCATGTGCTTGCTCTAAAGCTTTTTCCATAATATCGAAAGTTAGACTATCGATTTTGATGTCCATTTGAAGTGCTGTGATACCTTCACGAGTTCCAGCCACTTTAAAGTCCATGTCACCTAAATGATCTTCATCACCTAAGATGTCTGAAAGAATGGCCACATCGTCACCCTCTTTAATCAGACCCATAGCAATACCAGCCACATTTCCTTTAACTGGCACACCAGCATCTAGCAGAGCTAAACAACCGGAACACACTGTCCCCATCGAGCTAGAGCCGTTTGATTCTAAAACCTCTCCTACGATACGAACAGTATAAGGGAATTTTTCGTAATCTGGAAGAATTGCAGAAATAGCTCGTTCTGCTAAAAATCCGTGCCCAATTTCACGACGACTTTGGCCACCAGTTCTACCTGTCTCCCCAACACAATATGGAGGAAAGTTATAATGCAGTAAAAACTTCTTTTTTAATGTCCCTTGAAGAGCATCAATAATCTGCTCATCAACACTTGTTCCAAGAGTTACAGCACCTAACACCTGTGTTTCACCACGAGTGAAAAGTCCTGAACCATGAGCACGAGGCAATAAACCTACTTCACAAGAGATGTCTCTGATGTCAGTTGTAGATCTGCCATCAATTCGAGATCCAGTTTTAAGAACCTGTTTTCTTGAGATGTCATACTTTAAATCACCTAAGATAGTGTTGGTTTCTGACTCTCTTTGTTTTTTAAGATCTTTGTCCTCAATATTTTCAGTGAATTTTTCACGAGCTTCTTTTAAAGCCGCATCAAAAGCAGCATAGCGATCAAGCTTGTGCTTGATATTCATTCCCTCTTCTACTTTTGGCTTTAAAAACTCTTCAACTTGTGATCTAAAATCCGCCTCAATAACTTTTGGTTCAAAAGTTCTTTTTTCAACGTTTCCAGTTTTCTCACGAAGTTCATCTTGGGCTTTAAATACTGGAGCCAGTTGCTCATGAGCGTATTTTAAAATCTCTAGAGCTTCTTTCTCTGAAATAAACTCTGACTCACCTTCAACCATCAATAGACCATTTTTAGTGCCTGACACAATCATGTTCACAGCAGAGCTTTCAATCTCTTCAACTGATGGGTTTGCAATTAATTTTCCATCAATTTTGGCCACATGAATGGATCCAATTGGGCCACCAAAAGGAATGTCACTAATATGTAATGCGGAAGATGCACCAATAGTTGCTAAAATTTCTACAGGGAATTGACCATCTGAACTTAATACGGTCGCAATAATTTGCGTTTCGTAATTGTATCCGTCTGGAAAACATGGACGAAGTGGACGGTCAATCAAACGACAAGTTAAAATGGCATCATTGGTCGGGCGACCTTCTCTTTTAAAATAACCACCAGGTATTTTTCCTGTGGCGTAAAACTTTTCTTGGTATTCAACTGTAAGTGGAAAAAAATCGAGACCAGACTCTCTTTTTGAAGATACGGCTGTGACTAAAACGACGTTGTTTCCACAGCTAACAACAACCGAACCATCCGCTTGTTTTGCCATGCGGCCGGTTTCAATGCTGATCTCTTTACCACCAAACATGGTATTTACAGTTTGTTTCATTTTTTCTCCTTGATTCTTTCTTTCTTGTCTTTTCTTTCTTTTTTGTCTTCTGAGAATATTATCAATAAATAAGGAAGGTGGGAAGAGGAAGGCTGAGAGATTGTGCTCTCAGCCAGAGATAAATTATATTACTTACGAATACCTAATTCTTTAATCACGTTTGAGTAGCTTTTTGGGTTGTTAGACTTCAGATAGTCTAAAAGCTTTCTACGACGGTTTACCATTCTAACAAGGCCCACTTGAGAGTGATTGTCTTTTTTATTAGATTTGAAGTGCTCAGTTAGAGTTACGATTCTCGCTGTTAAAAGCGCGATTTGCACCTCAGAGCTTCCAGTGTCAAAATCATTGATTTTGAACTTTTTAACGATCTCTTGCTTTAATTCTTTGCTTATTGCCATTTTTCCTCCAGTTTGTTTCACCCCATAAATAACGTCATGGCTGTCGTTATTAGGAGTTTTATAATCTTTGACGCAGAACATACGAAACCGGCCTCGAGCGGTCAAGCCTTTAACTGGTGGTTCTTTATTTTTCAACCACAAAGCTGCGGCGAATCTTAGACTTAGCGTTTGGAAGCACATCAATTAGAGATAAAAGCTCTCCTGAGTCTCCACTCAAAACTCTTACAAAGTGGGAGCGGCCAATTTTCTGTGCCATACGCTGGTGTGGGCCAAGTCTCAAATCTAACTCATGAGGGATCTGCCCGTTAGTAAGAAGCTTTTTAGACTTTCCCTTAACCGTAAAAGCCGCATAATGAGGCAAGCAGTCCTTCATAGGTATAAAGCTTGGGCTTTGAAAAGCGTCTTCAGACAGTTGATCCAACTTGATGGCCTGATCAATATGGTAAACAGAAGAATGTGTACGATGCAGAGTTTCAACAGTGAGTGGGACATTTAACTCTTGTCCCACAGCCTGCGCCCAAGACCTGACATAACTGCCCTTAGAGCAGTGAAAATGCACAGAAAATTCATTAGTTGTGAGATTAAGAATTTTTAAGTTAAAAAAGCTCATAGATTTTATAGGCAGTTCCACCTCTTGGTTGTCACGGGCGTACTCGTAAAGCTTTTTACCTTGTTTTTTGATGGCTGAAAAAATAGGAACAGGAAGCTCCAAGTGTCCCTGACACTTTAAAATCGCCTTTTCAAGTTGCCCCTTACTCACATCGACATTTTCAGTTCGAACAACTTCACCTGTGATATCACCGGTTTTGGTAGAAAGACCAAGTTTAACCTTACACTCATAGGCCTTATCGCCATCTCTTAAGTAGTCCGATAACTTAGTGGCTTCTCCTAGCACTAAAACCATTAGGCCTGTTGCAAAAGGGTCTAAGGTGCCTGTATGCCCAATAGATTTAATTCCCAACTTGCGCCTGGCCGCATAAACCACATCATGACTTGTGATTCCTGCCGGTTTATTCACTAATAATAGTCCATGAAATGACAAAATCAGTTCTCCCCAGCTTTTAATTATTTTGATCTGATATTTCTTTAAGTAAAGCTTCGACCTTTAGTTGGGTTTCATAACTTGGATCTTTATAAAACTGAACTTTAGGGCAAAACTTCATACGAAGGCTTCGGTTAATACGCTGTTGAATGTCTGGCGCTCTTGATTGTAGTTTCTCTAAATCACCTTGAACATCATCGGCATCAATAAAAGATAAAAACACTTTTGCATTTCTTAAATCTTTAGTTACCACAGCTCTTGTCACCGACACAAAGCCCGATAGAGGCTCTTTAAAACCATCTAATAGGGCCGTTGCTACGATTTGACGTATTTCTTTTTCTACTCTTTGCACACGAACACTTTGTGCCATCTGTCTTTCTCCTAATTTTTAGAGAAAGCTTAAAGTTCTCTTGCCACTTGCTGAATTTCGTAAGCTTCCAATATATCGCCAACTTTTATATCGTTGAAATTTTCCACACCAATACCGCACTCAAAACCTGTTGCGACCTCTTTAGCGTCATCTTTAAACCGCTTAAGACTGTTCATAACGCCATCGTAAATAACTCGTCCGTCACGTATCACTCTCACCTTGCTGTTTCTAACCACTTTACCATCTGTCACAAAGCTACCTGCAATTGTACCAGCTTTTGGAACCGTAAAGATATCACGCACTTCAGCTCGACCAAGAGTATTTTCAGCCTCATCAGGACTTAGTAAACCACTCATTAGTTTTTTCACGTCGTCTAGCAAATCATAAATAATGCTGTAGCATTTGATTTGAACGCCCTTTTCTTTCGATAGCTTTTCTGCTGCCGAATCCGGTCGCACATTAAAACCAAAAACCACACCCTGTGATGTTGATGCTAAGAGCACATCTGATTCACTAATTCCACCAACAGCAGAATGGATGACTTTAATCTTAACTTCGTCGGTATTTACTTTGTCAAAAGAGCCTTTAATAGCCTCAACAGATCCTGCCACATCAGCCTTTAAAACAACTGGCAACTCTTTGCGGTCACTGTTTGTGACTATTGCAAAAATCTCTTCTATTGACTTAGCAGGAGCACCAGCGCTGGACTGTCTTTCTTGCTCTTTTCTCTTTTCAATAAGGTCTTCGGCTGCTTTTTCATCTTTACAAATATCAAATCTATCACTGGCAAGTGGGGTGTCACTCAAGCCAGTAATTTCAACCGGTTTTCCTGGCCCAATCTCTTTTACACTTTCACCCTTATCATTAAACATTGAGCGTATCTTACCCATAGTTTTACCAGCGGCAACAACTTGGCCCACTTTAATACTTCCATCTTGAACTAAAAGAGTGGCAACACTTCCACGGCCTTTTTCAACCCGGCTTTCAATAACAACACCAGTTCCTGATCTCTTGGGGTTCGCTTTTAACTCTAAGATTTCAGCGTTTAAATAAACTTGCTCAAGCAAATCATTTATGCCGTCTCCAGATATGGCACTTACAGGACAGAAGACCGTGTCTCCACCCCATTCTTCTGGAACAACTTGGTGCTCCATAAGCTGCTGCTTAACACGATCTGGATTGGCTCCTTGTTTATCCATTTTATTAACGGCTACAATAATTGGAACTCCCGACGCTTTAGCGTGGTTAATGGCTTCAATGGTCTGAGGCATAACACCGTCATCGGCAGCCACAACTATAATGGCCACATCAGTAACATTAGCACCACGAGCACGCATCAGTGTGAAAGCTTCGTGACCAGGAGTATCTAGAAAAGTTAAGTCATGACCAGATTCAGTCATTACCTGATAAGCCCCAATATGTTGTGTAATACCTCCGGCTTCACCAGAAACAACATTGGCTTTTCGAATAGAGTCTAAAAGAGTGGTTTTACCATGATCCACATGTCCCATTACAGTAATAACTGGTGGACGAGATTGCTTTTCTGCATCCAATTCTCCGAATGCCACAGAGTCAACCACGTCTGATTCTGATTTGTACAAGCTCTCCGCTTCAAAACCAAAATCTGGTACAATTAAAGAAACCGTATCATAATCAAGCGCGGTGTTCATATTTGCCATAACACCGTTTTTAATCAGTGATTTAATAAGTTGCGGCGCCTTTAGATTCATTTGCTTTGCTAGCTCATCCACAGTGATAGTTTCGTACATTTTTACAACGCGCTTATGAGCTTTTGGAGTGGTGATTTGAGTCTTTTTCACTTCTCCGCGACCGACATTTAAACGTTTTTTCTTTGGTTGAAAAATAACTTCTCGCTTTCTAAAATCTGCAGCAGCAAAAGCCGGCGGGGCCTCTTGTTCTGTTTTAGCTCCAGGAGTTTTCTTTTTAGGTTTATCATCTTTTTTAGGAGCACGATCCTTATCATCATCTTGGTATGGTGCCATAGGATCTGGAGCTGCAATATAGCCTGCTCTTAAATTTCTTGGTTGAGATCTTAGGTTGCCCGCGGGACGACCGGCACCTCCACCTTGAGAGGGGCCAGATACTTTTGAAAGATCAATCTTACCAACGATCTTACCCTTTCTTGAAGATGGAGCTTTGTCTTTTTCAGTAGCTGTTTCTGTTGTTTGAGCTTCAGTCTGAGTCTGAGCACCATCTTGTTGCGACTCTAAGGCTTGAGCTTCAGCAGCGGCCTGCTCTAGTTCTTCTTTTTTTGTAGCATCGTCTTTAAGATCAATGATCTGACTTGGATCTTGAGTAGTTGCTTTTTTAACTATACGAGCCTTTGAAGCTTGCGTCTCATCAGCATCCTCTCCACCTGCTTTTCTACGAATCACTTTCTTTTTAGTCGTGGTCGTTTTTTTGGTCGTGGAGCCAGAAGTTGTTTCAGTTTTTCCTGATGAAGCTTTGGTGCTTCTTTTTACAACTGTTGTTGTTGCTTTTTTGGCCACCTTTTTCTTTTTAGTGGCTTTCTTTTTAACAACTTTTTTCTTGGCTTTCTTTTTCTTCTTGCCGCCAGACTCTTCTTCTAGACGGTTTTTTATTTCATCAATTTGCTCGTCAGTTAAGGAGGACATATGGCTTTTAACTGGAAGCTTCCAAGCTTTAATCTTGTCCATTAAAGCCAGTGTTTCCATTCCAAGCTCTTTTGCAAATTCATATACTTTTGGTTGACTCACTCGTTCTCCTTTACGATCTATGATGCCTTAATAATATTAAATTACTCACTATCTTGTGTTGGAGCTTCTTCAGCCTCTTGAGGCTTATCAGAAGAATCCAACTGTGCAAGCTCTGCCTGAAGTTGCATTTCAGCTTGAGCTTTTGCATTGCCAGCAGGTTTTTGAGGCTCCTGAGATTTAGCTGTTGGAGCTGTAGGAATCTCTTCCCCTTCACTCTCATATTTGGCCACTAAATCTTTAGAAGACTGAATCAGAGCTTTTGCATCTTCTTCAGAGCTATACCCAGGAATTTGCATAACCTGTTCCACAGCAGCATTTGATAGGGCCTGAAAAGACTCAAAGCCTGATTGAAAAATGTTTTGAGCCATTGTGTCTGTCATATCAGGAAGTAGCATTAAGTTAAAAATGGCTTCAGCAGTTTTAGCAGAAGCATCTGCTTCTGACATAATGTCGATCTTCCAACCAGTTAGCTTGGCTGCAAGTCTTACATTCTGACCACGACGACCAATTGCTAAACTCAATTGGTGGTCTGGAACCACAATTTCCATCTCCATATTCTGATCATCAACAAAAACTTTACTAATCTCTGCAGGAGCTAGTGCATTACATACAAACCTTGCTGGGTCTTCATCCCACAAGACAATATCAATTTTTTCTCCGCCCAATTCTTGTACGATATTTTGAACACGCTGACCTTTCATACCCACACAAGCACCAACAGGATCAACTGCAGGATCTTTTGTGTGAACAGCAATTTTTGCTCTTTGCCCAGGTTCACGGGCAGCACTTACAACTTCAACAATGCCATCAAATATTTCAGGCACTT
>JAKUPT010000077.1 GCA_022450595.1 Bdellovibrionales bacterium | reverse complement strand
CATGTCAATTACCTACTTGATAAGTCCTGTCGATCAAGCAGGTATTGAGCGTAGGGGTTTCAAACTCATTATAATAAATTAGTTTTTTTCTTCGACTATAACAGTATAGCTTTTTTTATTTGAATTGATGTACTCTACTTTTAAAGCTGTTTTTTGGTTTACACCGACATAATGACCTGAAAGACTTAAACATTCTTCCAAACTATCAGTCATATAGCTTATATGGGGTTCGGAATCAAACTGAGGTTTATTAAAGATATTATAGGATTCGACTTCTGAGAAGTTACAGTTAGCTGTCCAACCCTCAGGAGTCCATGCGTTAGCAAAATTAGAGAAGCTTCCAAAGATCAAAATTCCTAAAAATATATTTTTCATAAATTACTCCTAAATATGGTTAAATTAATTTCTAATAAAAATATTTATAATTACTAAAAAGTTATTCTTTTTCTATTAGGTTAAGAATATTTAATGACTTTTGAATCAGCATAGCCTCTTTTTTTAATGACTCTAGCTTGACTTGATTTAAAGTCATTTCATTAAATAGTTGGACATATATATGATTTAAAATTTGAACATCTAAGGGGGTCGTATTTATAGATACCTTCATAAGATAATCCAGGCGAGCACGGTTATTGTATAATTCTTTTTCTAAATGTTGTATTTTATGAATTTGATTATCAATAGAGAGTAAAATAGAGCTATATGATTCTTTAAGTTCTCGAGCTAATTCACGACCTTCTTTTTGACTACAGTTTGTAAATTGTTTTAAATCAGCATCTTCATGGGTTTCAATGCTTGGACATTTAGCATATAAATTAAAGGTGCAAAATATAGTTATAATAAAACAAAACGTATTTTTCATTTTTATATCCTCGTATAGTTTAAAATATTTGTCTTTTATTAAAGTTTCATTTTCTTATATTAAGTTAGAAATCATTAAAATCTATTCGTATCGGAGCTTTGTAATGCATGTTTTTTTGAGATACAGTTTCATTCCAAAACTTCTCAGCTTCCATTAGTGTTACTCTATTTGATCGTGTGACCTGGCCAATAAAATTTTCTTTATTATTTGAAAAGTTTCTCCATCCCCAGACTAAGCGCTCCTGTGCATCCCATTGTCTTTCAGATTCACGTATTTTGTTGATTAAGCTTTCTGTTCTCAATGAGGTATTTCCCAATGAACCCGTTAGCAAGTTATCATGGTCCAAATGTTTAAATCGAATGCCTCCGAGTATTGCTGCAATGGAAAAAGCTTGATAGGAGTTAAAATATTTCGTCAGCTTGGCCTGAATTGTAAAAACTAATTCTGCTGAGAAATCACTTCTTATCTCTCGACTGTACTCTCCAAATTGTGTGTTTTTTGGTATTGTTCCTTGATTTTTTTCTTCTTTGAACTGTGCATAGGAATCTAAAAGGTCTTTTTGATACTGGTTGATCTTTGCTTTCATCTCAGCAGTGTGCATAACTTGCCAAACTTCATGGCCTATAGTTTCAAAGTCTTTGGAGAGTTTTGGTCCCCATGTTTTATGCTCAAGAAGCTTTTTCCACATTTTATATCCGGTTAAAAAGTTTTTTTCATTTAAACCTATACTTCTAAAATGTGATGGAAACTCTAAGATTACAGCATCATATGTTAAAAGTTTGATAAGGTTGTTAACCATTGTAGGTATACCTTCTTGTAGTGGAACTCTATAAAGTCCCATAACACGAGAAATCATACCATATTCTGTATTTTCCCCCGTTCTATCTCTTTGAGCTATGTATTGTAAAACATCAGGTATTTTTTTAACATCCACTGGTTTGTTTAATCCAACCTGTGGCACATCCCTAACATTTTTTTTATGATAATTATTCATGGCATTGGCAAAGGTTAAAAAGGCTTGAGAGCTTACCAATTGCTCATTATCTTTTGAGACCTCTTTAATAACTACATCCATAGTACGAAAGTTTTTAAGAAAGTGTGACCCCACAGTAGCAAATATACCAGTGTTGGTTTGAGGCATGGTATTGCCAAATATTAGTGCTGAGGCATAAGCTTTTATTACTTTATCATTTGTACTAAAGCTGTGTATGAACTTATTTGAGGCTAATATGCTTTGTGAAGCTATACAGAATGTAGAGAATAATAAAAGTAGTTGTGAGGTCCTATTTTTATTTTTCAAGAATCGTAGAATTGTCATATATATGATAACCCCTATTTTCTGAATTTAAGGTATATACTATATAAATATAAGGTGTTTTTGTTAAAAATATTTTTAGTTGAAAAGTTTTCGTTCTCTGTCAAATTTATAGTCAATTATATATAAGTTTGATGAATATATTAAAATAACACTTTTGTTTCTAAATGATCGACCTGAAGATTGTTATGATGTTTTTATCCTGTAGGTTCAATTTGTTATATCGACTATATATTAAAGGGTGATTTTTGATTAGAAGCTTAATTGAGTATTTATAGGGTTAACTCTTAATAAGGTAATAAATATTAAAAAACTA
Organism: Bdellovibrionales bacterium; assembly: GCA_022450595.1. Classification (GTDB taxonomy): domain Bacteria; phylum Bdellovibrionota; class Bdellovibrionia; order Bdellovibrionales; family UBA1609; genus JAKUPT01. Next base: position 9,549 of record JAKUPT010000077.1, on the reverse strand, counting down.
AACTACTACGACCCTTTTGAGGCCGCAGTTTTAAGATGAGGATAATTCTTTTTAAAGTGTTTCACCAAATGATTTCACCACGGCATTGTCTAAACCTAAAAATGATATGGCGACACCATATACTACTTGTTTGATCTCATAGTCTGATAGTTCTGCTTTTTGTTGTGAAACACATTTAAATTTAACCATGTCAAACACCCCATTTAACTGAGAATTACTAGAAATACCTACTGTGGTTGCCGCAATTGGTAGTATAGTAGAAGCAACTTTAATTGCACATTGTATATTTTCTGCTTTTTTTTCATATAAATTCATCGAAGCAAATGAGTTTAAACTTAATGTAATCAAAGCAATTATAGTTATTATGTGGCTTATAATTTTCATCTTTTTCCTTTCATAAAAATAGAAAAATGATAAATACTAAAAATTTATAGGCCTGTATTATAATTTTCTACAGTTGAAAAGTTTTCTAAGATATTTTAAAAAAATAATTACTTTCTATTTAAAAAATTAATGAAGCTGTCTTTTGTACTCAAAATCCACCATCGTCATTTGTTTTAAATACTGCTCTGACTGAGCGGGAGCCATGGAGTTTAACAAGCTGTATAGGTAGTGAGATAAGTTTTTAAGTAGTTTTAGATCAAATTTATGCTTGTCTCGGGGTAACAGGTCTAACAGTTCTGTGCGGATAAAGGTGGCTTGAGAGTCCCCTTTTGTGTTCCATTTCTCTACGATGTACTGCATTTGTCGGTTTAGATCTTTTTCAGCAAATAGTTTGCTGTCAAAGCTGTTAAATAGCTCATAAGTAGGCTTTTTTTGAAAGGCCTGATTGTAGGCTTTTATAAATTCAATAACAGTTTGATAGTACAAAGAGTGCTTTGATTGTAGAGGCAAATTTTGTAGAACAGCTTCTTGTTTTGGGAACATATAGGCGCAACTTCCGGCCCATACTTGGTTACAAAACACTATGACTAAACTTAGAAATATTATCCTTTTCATATACCCCTCACATCAAATGTGAGGTTACTAGAATTTGTCTAAGTTTACGGAAAAATTTTAAAATTTTAAAATATTTCTATAGATGTTAAATCTTTAGGCATATAAATCCTACCTATAAACAAACTGCTGTTAATAGGTGCTATAGATTGCCGTTTTCAATGTGATCTATAAGGATTCTAAGTCTTGCAATAGAGTATGTGAGTTGATCGATTCGAGGTTGCTCCAGATTGTATGGCTTTCCGTAAAGATCTAATATGGCCGGCCCAACTGTGGCACTTTTAAATTGATTTTGTAAGCGATATTTTCTATTTCTTAGTTCTGACTCAACTTTTAATAGACTCTCCTTAGTCATGTCTGGGTAATTCCTAGCCCACTGTCTTATATATTCTTTAGCCTGATTGGCCTCTGGAGAGTCTTCATTGTTCCGCCTGATGATAAATTCTAAAGCTTTTTGTGAGGGAATTTGATTGAGCTTAGACAAAGCATAGGCTTCAATATATTGTTCCAGCACAAACCAATACTGTGGTCTTATCAGCTTAAATTCACGATCAATAGTCAGTTCATATTGATGCTTTTCACGGCTCACGCTTTCAGGTTTTTTACTATAACGTAAAAAATAGCTTAAAAACAGAGATTGCTGCTCTAGATTTAATGGCCTTAATGATTTAGTCATTAAATATTCAATACTTGAAATCATTTTTATAAAGTAGTTTTGAATTTTAAAGCTGCTGTTGGTTATAGGTCTTTCATTTACATATTTGTTTTCGTTCCAGTTTTTTACCAACAAGTCATAGTTTTGAAATTCTGAAGCCTTCACCTCTACCATTGTATGAGCATTTTTGGTGTAGTGATCAGAGAGTTTAATTAAAGTGTTAGTAAAATTGGTAAAAGCTAAGTTTACAGCATATTCATCTTGGTTTTTTTGTTGTTGAATTTTTTTTAAGTGTTGTTTTTTGCCAATCTTAGTTTTGCCCCACCAGGACTGCATTTGAGCTTTAAATTTATTTGTGGCAAATATCTTTTCACATTGGACGTTTGCTTGTAAGGATGTCGTCATTAATAAAGCAGTAATAAATACTAATCTTAACATATATAGCCTCTTAAGTTATTTAGAGACCAATAGTAAACTCAAGCTTTAAAATACAAGGATTTTATTGAATGTGTAAAATCTTACTAAGAATTAGTAAAATTTAAACTCCACCTCTATATTAGCAATCTTTTTATTGATGGATTTCACCTCCATCATAGGCCACCATTCGTATAAAAAGATGTTAACTGGCTTCCACATCGAAACCCACCCCAGCAAAGTCAGGCCTTCTTTAATGAAATAATCCATCATTGTGGTGCTGGAGAGTTTAATAGAATGTGAGGCAAACACGGCCAAAGCTAAAAAACTTAAGCCTATGATTAAGGATTTTATACCCACTTCAAAAGTTTTACGGATTTTTCTTCGGTTAAGCTCTTCTTCATAGATAAAAAAATCATGTATGGCTTGTGCCACGTTTTCTGGTTTAAACATTTGTTTTTCAACTTCAGGAACAAAAATCACAATTTTAGATTGTGAGTTTTTAGGAAGCTCTTGAAGACTTGTGATCAAATAATCTACGGCATCGTCATCTAAGTCTTTTTCTCTAAAAGGCGCAGGGTCTCTTTCATCAAAAAGCTGTGAAATGGTATTAAGCTTTAATTCAATATGATAAAAGCCATTGTGAAAGTTGTAACGTTCGTTGGTTTTAGATTTGTTAAAGATACAGCTATTTTACTTGATAAGACTTACACTTAGCAATAGCAAACAAGTTACTCGGCCTTAAAGCTTTTATAAGCTCTTTGTTCAAACTCTAGACTGTTAAAAAACTCTAACTCTCGAAGCTTTTGTGAGTTGTACAAACCAAGAGATTGAGAGTTGAATTTACTCACTTGATTTCCATAGACCAACAAGCCCCTAGCACTAGGTCTGTTGTTTTTAAATTCCACACTCATCATCCAAGAGGGGCCCAAGTTGACCGGATAATACAAACTCTCATTTTCAACCACGAGACCAGATTTACCAGTCAATTGTAGAGGTTTTTGATTCATAAAAATGTGGGGTTTGTAAGTGGCAACATTTAATGTTCCAAGCTCCTCCCCGGCTCCCTGAATGTTGTTTTCATTAAGAGGGTTTGCGGGATCATAATTTGAGGCTTGTTGAAAGGCCATATAAAGAGCTGATTCAAACTCTTCATTTATGATGATATTTCTAGGTGTGGTTAGTGGCATTGAGGGGCTGTAAGCTGTTTTGTAGCTAATATTAGAATTAAACACCTCTTTAACTACTATTTCTAAATAACTGTTTCCATTAAACTTTCCATTCCATCTAGCCAGGTCTTGGCAAAATTTTGGATTCAGATCTTGTTTTTTTTCTAAGCGCTTACAGACTTTATAAAAATTGGATTTTTCTTGAAAATACAGTTGGCTTTCAATGTTTGAGAATAAAAACTCATCGGGATTGAGTGAGTTATAAATTTTAAGACTTTGAGCGGTTTTTACACGCTGGGAAAGCTTTTGTTGAGGGTTATACACAGACGAATAATTATTGTTTTTTGAGACCAAAAGGTTTTCAACACTACGTAAGTTTTTGCGACTGAACTGATCTGGCACGTTATCAAAGGGCACCAGTGACTCAGAGCAGTTATTTTCTTTTGGAAGATGTGTAGTTGAGGCTGTAAGAATTAAGTCTTGTGTGAGGTTTTTTTGAGCCACTGAGTTAAGATCAAATACACGACTTGAGTTGATAAAAAGGGTCTTACCATGCTTGTCTACAGCCAGGGTGTTTTGATCTGGAATGCCTCTGTAGCCTCTGTGGGAGTCTCTGATGTCCACCACAGATGTTGAAAGTGCAAAACGTAACCAGTGCTCAATCATGTCAATGTTAGAGCTGAGGTTTTCTTTAAAAGCAAAAGACTCATCTTCTTTTTCAATAACCCATCCTAGATGAGAAGATTTTAATACCACAGCCCACTTGTCTTCCCCACCGCCAAATGTTTTATAAGGCACTTCAATCAATGAGCTTTTAAAAAGATAAGGGTTGTCTTCAAAGATATAAAAGTTTCCTCTAGTGGTGAGCTTATAGAGAAGGTGGTTGGCCATGTTGTGGTTAGGTGTGTGAGACCAAGCCACAAAGTTGTTAAAACCAATTTGTGGTAAAGGAAACCCAAACTCACTCACTCCATATACATTTAATTGATTAGGAATGATCATATGCACTTCAAACTCTCTTAAAGCGCTGTCATAAAAGGCATGAGTGGTGCTGAGAAGTTGTGTGCTGATTTTTTTATCTTTGATTTGTTTGTTGCCTAGAGCAACACTGTACGCAGGTGTTTTTAAGTCTTGTTGCCAGAGTTTCAAAGCCTCATTTGTCAGCTTGTCAGAGATCATATCAATAAAATGATCTTTATAATTTTTAAGAGCACTTTTATATAAAAAGTAAGCGTAGATATCAAAGCCTTGAATGTCTGTTTCAAGTCCACACTCTGGGCTTTTTTGCTGTTTAAAGTGGTTGATACCCTTTGCATAGGAATTAAAACTTATTTTAGTGGCTTTTGAGAGTTTGGGAAAAACGTATTCCGATTTTTTTTGAAATTCAAAGCTTTGGGCAAACAAGTCATTGATGAGGTAGAACATATCTCCCTCAGTGATTTCATCTGAGTCAGAAAACTTATGCGGTCCAAAAACTTGAGCCGACTCACCTTTCATTAAAATGATTTGCTCTTGGAGAGCGCAATAGTTTTTTTCAGCAAATACGTAACCACTGGCAAAGCTTAGTTCCTCAAAGCTATTGGCTCTAATATGTGGCACATCATAGTTGTCATAATAAACATCAAATTCAAAGGCATTGGATTTTTCAAGGCTTGTGAGTGTGAGGTTTGATTTTGGTCCACACTGACCAATGTTGAGCTTATTAGGAGGTCTAAAGCCCTCATTATCTTTAGAGGGCTCCTCCGCTGGCGGTGCACAGCCTATAAATATTAAAAAACAAATGGATATTATTAAACGCATTACACAATCTCACCTTTTAGGCCTATATACTTGCAAATCATGGGCCTGCTGTCACTACATATAATGCGTTGAAATGATTGATTTTACTGACTTAGTTACAAAAATTGTTACTCAAATTCTTGAGCCCCAGAGGTGATCCAGTCAGAAATAATTTGAAGGTCCTCAGAACTTAGAGATTTGCCTTGAGGAGGCATTCTAACGCCCTCTTCGGTTGAAATTACTGCTTGCCAGAGGGTGCTGGCCTCTAAGTCGCCTGGCACAATTCTGTTGTTTCTCAAAAGATCGTCATATGTGGTTAAGCGTCTGCCGCCGCCACCGTGACAAGTATTACAAGAAGTTTCTAGAATAGGTCTAATGTGCTCTACATAGTTTAAAGCTGTAGGACCTTTGATCCATTTTCTAATCACTTCGATTTCATTATCGCTTAGGGTTACACCAGAGCCAGAAGGTGGCATTATGCGATCTATAACTTGTAAGTAAAGTGTGGAGTTTTGAGGCTCACCCCTAACAATCAGTCCTGATTCATTTAACGCTTCAAGGTCGGGAGTGATGACCACATTGTCACCAGGGCCATGACACCCCATACATTTATTAATTAAAATATTTTTAGCCTCATCTGAGACTTGAGCTAGTTCACTTTGTGATGGCAAAGTGCCGGCTTTATGTTCCGGTGAACAGTTTTGGAATGCTAAAAGCATGACTATTAAAGTTGAAAATATAATTATAAATTTCACGAAATACGTCCCTTTTTATTAATTGTTTTTAGCCCCATCTAAAATCCAAGTTTCAACTTTTTTACGCTCTCGCTCATCACTGAGGTACCCACCTAGTGGCATTGGAGCAAGGCCAGAACCAGACTCTGGATTCATACGTTGATACATCTTACTGTTTTGATCACCTGGGATTAATACCCTAGAGTCAATCATTCCTTGATAGTTGGTAAGATCAAAACCATTAGATCTTGCATTGTTATGACAGCCCAAACAGTTGTCGTGTAACACTCCACCAGGACTCATAAGCTTGGTGAAAGTTTGAGTGTTGGTGTCAAACGGATCCACATATTCTCCAGGATCGCTTGTGGCAATTCTTATCTCATGAGTGTCATAACCATTGCTGGCATTTGGTGTAATAACTGGTATGGCATTAGACACTCCGGACTCTTCAATTTCTACAATGATATTTTCAACTTCACCTTCAAAGCGATCATCATCTAAAATATCAAAGTTGATTGTTTTTTCGATCACAGGTGTTTCATTTAAATCAGGCGGCAAAAAGATCACTGTTCTTTTGTCTTCTTTGTAGTCCCAGTCAAAGTTGTTAACAGTAACGCTCACACCATCTCGGTCATCAATGACTTTTGGGTTTTCTTGATAGGCCACTGGAGTTGCAAGAGTTTTTCCACTGGTTTCAACAATTTTAACGGTCACTGAAATTGGTGCTTCAATTGGGTCTAACATTAAGTTTCGCCCTTGAGCTTTTAACTGCAAGGTCACCTGAGCTTGAGACCCTTCAGTGGTGTCTGTGCTGGCTGTTTTAAAACTCACCTCAATTGGCGGTGGTGGAGGATAGGCTTCAGTGATATTAATCTCTCCAAAAGAAACAGAAAGCACGTCTGCGGTTGAAATGTCACCTACGGCAATCATAGTCCCTGTGCTGAGTTGGTTTTCATTTTCAGGGGCCTCACTGGCAGAAGCAAACTTCCTGACAGTTTTATCAACATAAGTGAATGTAGATTCATTTAAAATAAAGTTACCATTTCGTTTGATTTTTAAACTTTTAAAATTAATGGCATATAATTTTGCCGCGTCTTTATCATAGCTTGGGTTATACGAATCAATATTTACACGAGGGTTAAAGATTTCATAAAATCTGTTGCCTTGAAACTCTTTGGCTCGGATATCAACGGAGAAGGTCACACCCTCTACTTGAGTGGCATCAAACTCTGCCGTTAAACTGTCTTTACTTAAGTCCCAAGTTAAAGTTTTTGAATCTCCAGCACCTGAATTATCAAGCTCAAAACTTGCGTTAATTGGCTTACTTTTAAAGTGGATGTATGAGTTTAAATCAATTCCAGCCTGCTCCCCGTTTTCTTGAGCCAAGCAGTTGTCACTTTCAGTTTTAGCCGAAGACCAGTTATTTAAAGCAGCATCAATTGTTTCTTGGTGTTGAGTGCCTGTATAGGGGTAGTTATGACTAGGGTTTGTGGCATATTGAGAAACCGTTTCAGCACCTACTAATGAGAAGGCCTCCCAAGCAACCAATGGGTCACTGGCAGCAATAGCGCCTTTACCTTGTCCACCGGGAATATGGCAAGTGGCACAGTTACTTTTTAAAAAAGAGTGAAACTCTTTTTCAAAGGTTGGTGCCATAGAGCAAGGGCCGGTGTCGACTTTTGATAGCACACCGGCATAATCTCCATCATAGTGTTTTGGCGAACAGCTGTTAAAGTGTATTGGTATAACAGCTAAAGCCATTATCATTAAACTTACGTACCAAGGTTTCAAAATATCCCCCCTAATTAATTATTAGGCTGCAAAAATTAAAACTTTATCTAAGTCTTCATTACTGAAAACTCGTGGGAGTGCTTTTTCAATCAGTCCCGTTTGTCCACTAAAAGACAAGTAATTGGCAAACATACCAGCTATGGCTTTTTCAACCGTACCACTGGTAATAAAGCTCTCATCAGCACCTTGTCCTTGGTTAAAGTGACCTAGTTGAAAGCTTTTCGCTTCTGGAGCTTTAGCTGGGTCATAACCAATCATATACAAGCATCCAGCACTTCCTCGGTCACTGGTCCAAACACCATCGACTTCATTAGAAGGCCCAGTCACTCCACCGTCAGTGGTCACTGTTAAAAAGGCTTTTTTGTTCATGGCGGCAAATGTTCTTAAAATCTTACCAATCATCACACCGGCATTGTTGTCTCTTTCATCACCTGTGGTTCTTGTGCCGTTATGGTAGTCATAACCACCCATATTTAAATTGGCAGAAGCTGAGTTATTTTGAAGAACGTTATAAACCAGTGAGGCAAAGATATAATCTCGGCTCCCTTTATTTGTGGCCATATCAATGCCCCAAATATCTGCAATGGCTTGATTTTGTGCGGGATCTAGGTTTGAGTTGTCCCCACCTACAAGCTCAGAATTAGAGCGTGTGGCACACTGAACAAGTTTATTTAACTCTTGTCCGCCACTGAGCGAGGCAAGGCCTCTGGCTTGTTTTCCACTTAAGTTTGTGATCAATTTAAAAAGTCTAGATTGCTGAGCTGAGTTTAAAGTTCCCAGAGTCCCACTTACAGATAAAGCTCCTGACACATCATTAAAGCTTCTCACATTTAATGGAGTTGGAGGGGCTGCAAGTGCAAAGTTGTTTCTGTTCACACCAAGGTTGGGTAAAATAAAACCATCGCGTCCGGCGCGTTGGATTAATCCATCCATATTAAATTTATTTTCAGAACTGTCATCACGAGATCTGACAGGCACACCTGCAAACACCGTGTTGTTAGCAATCATTGTTCCTTGAAGCTCAGTCATAATACCGGCTAAAATTTGTGAGCCGTTACCAGAGTTGTTAAATGGCGCATTGTTGGCAAAGGCGTATTGAAAGTTTGGGCTTTGCCCTAGACCGAGTTTTGTATAACTAGAAAGTGGTTGTAAACCTTGATCATGAGGAACAAAGTTTGCCGCAAGGCCTGCACCACCGGCTAAGTTTAAATTCACAATAGGAACCAGGCTTGCGTTACCACCCTTAGGGCAAAGTATCTCTTGCGCCTGGGCGTATTCACTTTTAGCCATCATTCCAAGGATTGTAGGAAGAGTCATAGTGGCTGTGAACTGAATTAGTCCGGCACCCAAAAGATCTCTTCTTGTCATTTTGGATATGGGTTTATTGTGTAGCTTTTCAAAGGTCTCTATGTCTTTATTCTTGTAGTTTTTCATTTTTATTCCCCCCAAAATCCCTTTACATTTCTATTCCGCTAAGGCTTGCCAGTATACTTGTACAGGCAAACACAACTTTTTGTTCAGCACTCATGGTGCCCGCATCACTTACGGCATCCAAAACCATTGAGGTTTCTTCAGCACTCATCTGCCTTTGCCAGCAAGAAAGTGCTAGGCGTTTGGCAGCCGGTTCAATTTCTGTTGAACTTGGAGTTCTTGAGAAATCTACCTCTTTAAAAATTCTTCTAGAATCAGCTGATAATGCTTTTTCTTTATTCACTAAGTCGTTACAAACCTCACCGGCAACAGCGGCTACAGCCATAAGCCCCGGGCCTGTCACTTTGGTGGCGTATCCATATTCAGACAACCCACCTCGACGATTTTCATACTCTTGTTTGGTTTGCATACTCGGTGTGACCACTCCAGAGCAGGACAACATGTTGTCTAAAAACTGCTTAGAATAAACAGTGGCCACTGTTTTCTCGCCGGGAATAATGGTGATATCACCACTATCCTCTTCAAAGTTAAGGCTTGAAAAGTTGTCACTTTCAGCCACAAACTGTCCACAGCCGTGACC
>JAKUPT010000076.1 GCA_022450595.1 Bdellovibrionales bacterium | reverse complement strand
TTCATACTTAGAGTTTTTAAATTTCTCAAAGGCCCAATCAAAATAATCGCGGTTATCAGTTTTAAATTCTAAAAGACTTCCGGAATGCTGTAATTCATAGAGCTCATCTAAGAATTGATCTTGAATCAACCTATGCTTCCACTGCTTTTTTTTACTCCAAGGATCAGGAAAGTGAATAAAAACGGTGTCGAGTTCATTGGAGGCAAAAAGGTCTTTTAAAAGTCTTGCGTTGTAGCGAAGAATTTTTGCGTTATCACATCCACGATTCACGGCTCTTCTAATGGCTTGAATTAAGGGCTTATATTTTAGCTCAATCCCCACAAATCGACGCTCTGGATACTTTTCAGCATGATGGGCAAAGTGATAGCCATTCCCTGTTCCAATCTCAAGATCCAAAGGACAAGACTCTTGTACTTTGAAAACCTCTGAGCGCCATTTGCCTTTAAGCTCAGGGGCCTCTTCTTCTGTAAAGCACCACTGACGGAAATCCTCAGTCATAGCTTTGACGTAATAAGTGGGATTGGGAATCGTGCTCGTTTTAACGATATTTAATTGCTGACCTTTTGACATGCAAGCTCGTTTAGCAAAGCCATTCACAAAGATCAAGATATAGCTTACTATATGAAAATATGTTTTTAGCCATTAAGGTGATATGCAGCTGCTTAAAAGGCTTTACAGCTACTAAAGCTGAAGTGTTTTTGAGGGCAAGCGTAGACACAGCAATGTGCTGGGCGATTTTTTGTCTTTATCAGGTTTAGCTTATGTCATTTTTCGTGCTGCAAACATACAAACATATCGAGATTCAAAAAAATGAGGGGTTATGAGAAAAGTAATTTTTTTAAGTATAATTATACTCTTTAATTTAAAAGCCTATGCCATACCAGCACATTACTCAAAGCTTGCAATGACCGGGGCCTCTAAACCCGCACTTGAAATTGGCAACGACATCTCAAAAAAAGGGGGCAACGTAGTCGATGTAACTGTTGCCATTGGACTGGCTATGAGTGTGACTAACCCCTTTAATGCCTCACTCGGAGGTGGTGGTTTTGCCTTAATCAAAATGGATAAAGCCCCTGTGAGAGCTTTAGACTTTCGAGAGGTGGCTCCCCTTAAAACCCACCCTAAATACTACCTTGAAAACAAAGAGCGCTCTTCCACAGATGGCGCCCACGCCATTGGAGTCCCTGGATTTGTGGCTGGCCTTCAAGCCATGCACAAGTTGTATGGAAAATTAAAATGGAAAACTTTAGTAGAGCCGGCCATAAAGCTTGCAGAACAAGGCTTTGCTGTGAGTGGAGAGTGGGTGGAAAAGACTCAGAGAACAAAAGAGAAGTTTAATGAATATGGTCATAAGTACTTTTTTAAAAATAAAGATGCCTCCTACAAACCCGCCGAGGTGATGAAGCAGCCTCAACTGGCTCGTGCATTAAAACTCATTCAAAAAGACGCTTCTTCTTTTTATAGCGGAGCCATTGCTAAAGATATTGTAAACACAGTAAAAAATTTAGGTGGTGTTCTTTCTGAAGAAGACTTTAAAAACTATAAAGTACGTTGGCACAAACCACTAAATTTTAATTTTAAAGGTTACAAGCTATACAGCATGCCTCCTCCAAGCAGTGGCGGTGTGGTGATGGTGTCAGCCTTAAAACTTATAGAAGAGCTAAAACTCAGCAAACTGCCTGCAAGAAGTTATGATGAGTATCATATGCTGGCTGAAGTTTTAAAAGCCAGTTACAGAGGACGCTCAGAGCTTGCTGATCCGGACTTTGCAAAAAACCCGATTGAAGAGCTACTGTCTGATAAGTACATAAAAAGTTTAGCTAAAAAAATCTCTGTTAAAAAAGTCGCAAACTTTAAACCTGTAAAAATAAATGTAAAAGAAAGTTCTGAAACCACCCACTACAATGTTATGGACACTAATGGAAATGCGGTGTCTTTAACTGTGACTTTAAATGGCTCTTATGGTTCAGGTGTGGTTAGTAAAGACTTTGGCATTAGTTTAAACAACGAAATGGATGACTTCACCACAAAACCCGGTGAGCCCAACATGTTTGGGCTGATTCAAGGTCAAAGCAACAATGTAGAGCCAGGTAAAAGACCCTTAAGTTCCATGACACCCACTCTTTTGTTAAAAGACGATAAAGTAAAAATGACCATTGGCGCTCCTGGAGGCCCAAGAATTATCTCAAGCGTGTTACAAGTTATTTATCGAAATTTGTACAGAGACCTTGATATGGACCAATCTATACAAGCTTTAAGGGTGCATCATCAGTTTTTACCGAAGACGACTTATATAGATAAACACAAAGCCTCTCCCGAACTAATTAAAAACTTAAAAGCCCGTGGGCATAATGTGGAAGAAAGCTGGATGGCCCGCGTAAATGCCATTCGTTTAGACGACAAAAACTGGTTAGAAGCCGCCTTTGACTCACGCGGCGAAGGCCACTATGCCGGACACTAACTCTTAAACGCACTGAGACCCACATAGTATCTTGGTTACTAAATACATAGATGCGGTGTGTTCCGAAAAGTAACTTGGTACCTAAACCTACAAAGAAGCTAGTAAATAATCAACTTATCTATTTCTAAACTCTTCGGGTTCTTCGAAGTTTCTCATATGATCGAGTTTGATTGGCAGCTTGGCTTCGAAGTCTTCTAGTCGGATTGGACAATCTTGAATGTCGCAAAACTTACAATAGGCCTGTCTGCAGGGATCAAGATGGAAGTTCAACTCCCCTTTGTGGCCATAAGATTTTAACACTGATTTTTCAAAACCAACGATGTGGTCGTGAACATCTTTAACATTCCAAAACTCAGGCACCACCAAATGGGCGTCAATATGGTGAAAGTTACCAGAACGAATGAGCTTTACATGATGAACCTGAATCACGGTTTCAGACTTGTGCTCATTAAAAGCTTTAGAAAGCTGTTTTAAGTCTTCAATGTTTTCTTCATCCATAAGGGCTGCTAAAGATTTTTTGACAATCTTTAACCCCGTATAGCCTAAATACACCCCGACAATAATGGCGATAATGCTGTCTAAAACCAAAAGCCCTGTGAAATGCACAACAACAAGACCAATAAAAACACCAAAGCTGGTCCAAAAGTCAGAAAGAATATGCTCTCCACTTGAGGTCAAAGCCATGGATTTGTTTTTTTTGCCCGAGGCTTTTAAGTAAAGTCCAAGTGCTAAGTTGATAAGGCCTGCCACCATTAAAATCATTAAACCCATATTTAAGGCTTTAATAGATGGGCCCTTAATAAGTTCATTAATGGCTTCTAAAACAATCATAATCGAGGCAAAGGTGATTAGCCCGCCTTCAAAAGCTGAAGAAAAGTACTCGACCTTGCCATGACCATAAGGATGTTCTTTGTCTTTTGGTTTTGCGGCATAACTAATAACAAACAAAACTGTAAATGCTGTTAAAACATTAATAATACTCTCTAAAGCATCTGAAAGAATGGCTTGAGAGTTTGTGATGTAATAAGCATAGGCTTTAAAAAAAAGAAGTACGACACTAACAGCACATGAAATCAAAGCCGCTTTTTTTCTTAAAGCTTGTGGAGAGGTATTTTGTTCTGCCATCAGTGACCCCAAACTTTATTGAGCCAAGCAAAAAAGTCTGATCTTCTTGAGGATATATCAAAATGATTTCCTACAAACTCCCCGGATCTTACTTCTACTTTTTTAGATTTTAAAATGTCGGCAATTTGTCTGGTGCCATACTGCAATTGAAATTGGTCATAGATACCTACATCTAAATAAAATTTTTGCGACTTATTCAAATTAGCATTTTTTAAAAACTCAATCGGGTCGTGTTTAAGCCACAGCTTCCAATTTTGCGCAATCAACTCTCCTGTTCGCAAATCAATAGGCCACTTAATTTTAAAAGGTTCATCTTTTGTGGTGGCATAACAAAGCCCCATGGCAATTATATTGGCAATGCCAAAGCTGTCTCTTTTTTTTATGAATTGATCTTCTTTAAATTTTTTTTGTACACTTTCAACACCACCGTTTTGCTCAAGCTTTATTAAGTTCTCTCGAATCTCTGGTAACAAACTGGCTTCAAAAAAACTATCTGGAGCAATGGCACCTATGTAATTAAAAAGATCTGGATAACTTCTAGCGAGGCTTAAGGCACCATAACCTCCACTGGATCCACCAAAGGCACACACCTTTTTGCTATCAATTTGAAAGTACGCCACCACTTGCTCAAGAAGCTCTTTTACAATGTAGTCTTCATAGCGGCCCATTCCATTTGAGTTGATAAATTGTGATCCTCCCCAAAAGGTATAAGCATCCACAAAAACATAGTATGCTAGTGGGGCTTTGTTGGCAGCTATGAGCTGATCTAACTCCTGAATAAAATTGTCTTCATGAAACCTTGGTGACATGTATTTGGCCGGATGGCCTGCAAAACCCGATAAAACAAAGACTATGGGAAGTTTTCCAGAGTTGTTTTTGGGAATGAGGATCGGGTTAAACCTAGTGGTAGAGTCTTTTAGAGGATTTTTTTTAAGCACCTCACTTTTAACCACTAAAGTGCTTAGATCAAAGTGTTTAAAATTTTGTGTATGTACTCCACCAAACAGTTGCGAACTCATAATCCATATCCTTTTAGTCTGATTGGGTTTTATGATGACCTAATCATAACAAAAACTCAACCCTCAAGTCGGCCTGTCAGCGCACACCTTCAAAGCCACAAAAGATTAATATTTACAGTGCTTTATGTCTTAAAGACCAGCCTTTTGGGCTGCCCCCGACAATGAGGCTTTCATAGCTTTATATTATGTGGCTTTATGCTTCATTTTATTGGCTGTAAATTTAACTAAAAATAAAGACTTATTTTGCTAATGTGCTGATTGCTGGATAAAAAAAGCTCATGTAAAGTGCATATTTCATAGATCATACAAACAAGGGATTTGGGCATGTCTTACAACCACAATGAAATTGACAAAAAGTGGAGTGACCACTGGATTAAAAATAACTCTTTTAAGGCTGAAAGAACATCTGACAAGCCAAAGTTTTATGCCTTAGATATGTTTCCTTACCCATCAGGTGCAGGTCTTCACGTCGGTCACTTGGCCTCCTACACTCCTACGGATATTGTGTCTCGTTATAAGCGAGCTAAGGGCTTTAATGTGTTACACCCTATGGGGTACGACGCCTTTGGACTGCCGGCTGAGCAATACGCGATTCAAACAGGAGTTCACCCCGAGGTCACCACACAAAAAGCCATTGAAAATTTTAGATCACAACTACAAGCCTTTGGATACAGCTTTGATTGGGCCCGTGAAATTTCAACTTGTGATCCTAAGTTTTACAAATGGACACAGTTTATTTTTAAAAAGCTTTATGAAAAAGGCTTAGCCTATCAAAAAGAAGTTCCAGTGAACTGGTGCCCGGCCCTTAAAACCGTTTTAGCAAACGAAGAGGTCATTGACGGTAAAAGTGAACGTGGAGGGCACTCTGTTATTCGTATGCCTATGAAGCAGTGGATGTTAAAAATCACAGCCTATGCAGAAAGGCTGTTAAATGATTTAGATAAAATTGATTGGCCAGACAGAACCAAAGAAGGGCAAAGAAACTGGATTGGTAAAAGTGTTGGTGCCAATGTTCAGTTTTCTGTGAAAGATCATAATGATGTGATTGAAGTTTTCACCACTCGTCCCGACACATTGTTTGGGGTGAGCTTTATGGTGTTAGCACCAGAACACCCCTTAGTGGCTAAAGTCACCTCAGAGGAGCAAGCTTCAGCCGTTAAAACTTATGTTGAAGAAAGCCTAAGTAAAAGTGAAGTGGACCGAAAAATAAACACCGAAAAAACAGGTGTGTTCACAGGTGGCTACTGCATACACCCAATCACTGGTGATCAAGTGCCCATCTGGATTGCTGACTATGTTTTAATGGGTTACGGAACCGGCGCCATCATGGCAGTTCCCGCTCACGATGAAAGAGACTATGAGTTTGCCCAAAAGTTTGATCTAAAAATTCTTCCAGTATTTGAAGCGGAAACTCTTCCTCATACAGAAGACGGCACTATTATTAATTCCGACTTTTTAAATGGAATGAATAAAGAACAAGCCATTGATAAAATGATCTCTCACCTAGAAGAAAAAAAGTTGGGCACTAAAGAAACCCAATACAAACTAAGAGACTGGCTCTTCAGTCGTCAGAGATATTGGGGCGAACCATTTCCGGTGGTGCATTTTCCAAAAGCGGGACTAAAACTTGTTCCCGATGATGAACTCCCTGTACTTTTGCCTGAAGTGGCTGACTATGAGCCCACTGATCAGGGTGAGCCGCCTCTTGCCAGAGTGGAAGATTTTGTAAACTACAAAGATCCAGAAACCGGTGAGGTCGGTCAGAGAGACACTGACACCATGCCCGGCTCTGCAGGGTCTTCTTGGTACTTTTTAAGATACACAGATCCAACCAATGAATCAGCACCCTTTGATTTTGAATCGCAAAAATACTGGATGCCTGTGGACTTATATGTTGGAGGGCCAGAGCACACTGTAGGACACTTGCTTTACTCTCGCTTTTGGCAAAAAGTATTATTTGATGCAGGCCTTGTGACCCACGATGAGCCCTTTCAAAAACTCGCTCACCAAGGAATGATTCTAGGCCCAGACAATCAAAAGATGTCTAAGTCTCGCGGCAATGTAGGGAACCCTGATGAGGGCAAAGAAAAATTTGGAGCCGATGCAGTAAGAATGTACATTTCTTTTATGGGTCCTTTTGATCGTGATAAGCCTTGGTCCACTCAAGGTGTTGAAGGTGTAAGGCGCTTTTTAGACCGAGTATGGAGACTGTGCTTTGATGATGGTGGCAAAGATATCACCTCTCAATCACAAGAGATTCCTGAAGACTTATTAAAGACTTATCACAAGACTATCAAAAAAGTGACTGAAGACATTGAGGCCATGAGTTTTAATACGGCAGTGAGTGCCATGATGATTTTAGTGAATGAGCTTTATAAACACAATTTACGACCAAAATTTGTTTTAAAAACTCTTTCACAACTTCTTATGCCTTTTGCTCCACACTTGGCAGAAGAGATATGGTCCAAGCTTGGTGGTGAGGGGCTTGTGTCTTTAAGCACTTGGCCTGAGTTTATTGAAGAATTAACTGTTGATGACGTCATTACAATGGGTGTACAAGTCACTGGAAAAATGCGCGGAACAATAGAAGTCACAGAAAGCACCAGTGAAGAAGAAGCCCTTGATATGGCCAAAAAGCTCACAGCTGTGAGTAATGCAATAGATGGCAAAAATATTGTGAAAGTCATTTATAAGCCCGGAAAAATATTAAATATTATTGCGAAATAAGCAAGAAAGTGAGCCATAATGAAAGACAGCTCAAACTGGACAACCGAAGACAGTGCCGAACTCTACGGAATTAATTTCTGGGGACAACCTTTTTTTAAAATCAACAACTCTGGTAATGTTGAAGTCACCCCTCACAAAGATTCAAAGTTTAAAGTCGATCTTTATGAGTTAACTCAAGAACTTGTTGAAAGAGGCATGAGGGCTCCCCTTCTTATTCGCTTTGAAGACATTGTCGATACCAGAATTGAATTACTCAATAATTGTTTTGAAAACGCCATTAAAGAGTGCAACTACCAGTCTAAATACACTGGTGTTTACCCAATTAAAGTGAATCAAGAAAAACATTTGGTAGAAGACATTATTAAAATCGGAAAAAAACACCGCTTAGGTTTAGAGTGCGGCAGTAAACCAGAACTATTGATCACCCTAGCACTCATGGACACCGAAGATGCTTTTATTGTTTGTAACGGTTTTAAAGATCCTGAATACATTGAAACTGCACTTTTAGCTCAACGAATAGGTAAAAATATTTTTATTGTTGTCGATCGTATGGAAGAAATTGATTTTATTATTGATGCGGCAAAAACTTTAAACATTGAGCCCCAAATTGGTTTTCGTGGAAAGCTTAATACTCAAGGTGCCGGCAAGTGGGTGGAGTCTTCCGGCGCGCGGTCAAAATTTGGTCTTACACCTTCAGAGATGATGAAGGCCTTAAAAAAACTTGAAAAGGCTGAAATGTCTGATTGTTTAAAGCTGCTTCATTTTCATATAGGCTCACAAATTCCATCTATTCATTCTATAAAGAGCACTATTAAAGAAGGCGCAAGAATGTTTACGGAGCTTCATAAACTCGCTCCTTCTATTAGCTTTATCGATGTGGGCGGAGGGCTTGGAATAGACTATGACGGCTCTGGGAAAAGTGACAGCTCTACTAACTACTCAGAGCAAGAATACGCCAATGACGTGGTTTCTATTTTACAGTCTGTTTGTGATGAAAAGTCTGTTCCTCACCCACATATTATTTCAGAATCTGGCAGAGCTTTGGTCGCTCACAGCTCAGTGTTGGTCTTTGATGTTTTAGGCTCTAACCCTATGAAAACAAAAGCTTTAAGCTTTGAAATTTCAGAAAAAGATTCTCGTTTGGTAAAAGATCTGTATGAACTTTGGACCGGAGTGAATAAAGAAAACATCAATGAGTATTACAATGACTTGATTGAAAAAAAACGCGATATCTTACAACTTTTCACTTATGGAGCTTTATCTTTAGAGCAAAGAGCTAAAGCCGAGGATCTTTTCTGGGCCACCTCAACTAAAATTGCTGAACTGACTCAAAACATGCCAGACTTTGAAGATCTATATTATGAATTAGCTAAGGATTTATCAGACACTTATTTTGGCAACTTTTCAGTTTTTCAGTCTCTTCCAGACTCTTGGGCCCTGGATCAGTTATTTCCAGTATTACCTATTCATAGGCTCCAAGAAAAGCCTGACAATACGGCGATTATAGTGGACTTAACCTGTGATTCTGATGGAAAGATCTCTGACTTCATAGATACGCAAACCGGTGGCACACAAAAGTATCTTGAAGTGCACAACCTTAAAGACACTGAAGCCTATTACATGGGAGTGTTTCTCACAGGAGCTTATCAGGAAATATTAGGAGACATGCACAACCTTTTTGGTGATACCGACACTGTGTATATTCGTATGCACGAAAATGGCTATAATATTGAACACTACGTGGAAGGCGACACTGTAACCGATGTGTTAAGTTATGTGTCCTACACCAAGCCCGAATTGACTGAAAAAATTCGACAATCCATTGAAAAAAACATCAAATCTGGAAATTTATCAAAAATCGAAGCCAGACTTTTAATGCAACATTATGAATTAGGCTTGTCGGGCTACACCTATTTTGAAAGAATATAGACATTCTTTTACCCTGTTAAGGAGTTAAAATGTCTTTTGCAATTATCGGCTTGGCCTTAATGTTTTTTATTGGCCATGCCTTAAATTGGTTTTTCTCTATTACAAAAATTCCGGATCTATTAATACTTGTGTTTGCAGGCTATCTATTAGGCCCAGTTTTTGGAATTTTACAACCCGAGTACTTTGGGCGCTTTGGGGATCTTATATCCACCTTGGCTCTTGTGGTGATTTTGTATGAAGGCGGTTTAAACTTAAGCACCAAAGATCTGATGTCTTCAAGCTTACCGGCTATGGGCCTATCTATTTTGGGAATTGCTTTAACTTGTCTTTTTGGGTTTTTAGCCTGTTATGTGATTGGCATGCAAGATTGGCAAACTTCACTACTGGTTGCTATTGGAGTGGGTTCAACTTCGTCTGCTATTGTGATTCCCATGGTAAAACAACTCTCTCTGCAGCCCAGAACAAAAATTATATTATCTTTAGAATCTGCATTTACAGATGTTTTAGCCATTGTGATTTTTTTGGTACTTGTTGATGGTTTTGCCTCCGGAGAAGTCAGTATTCGAAATATTTTGTTAGGCATAGGTCCCAAAACCTTATTGGCAGGTTTTTTTGGATTTCTTTCTGCAATTTTATGGGCGATATTCAAGCAAAAGTTTCCTAATTTAATTCCAAAGGCTTTTGCTGGCGAGGCTTGGGCCCTTTTAACCTATGGTTGTATTGAGCTCTTAGGCTTTAACGGAGCCATTGGTGTGCTGTCTTTAGGTTTTACCCTCACTAATGTTTACTTAATTCCTAGATTTGTTCGCAATCACTTATCCACAACTGCAGTGACTTATAAGGACATGTCTCTATTAAAAGAGATCACCTTCTTACTGAAAACCTTCTTTTTTATTTATTTAGGCATGCTTATTAAGTTCTCAAGTCTTACAAACGTTGCAATTGCATTAGTCATTAGTCTGCTTATTTTTATTAGCCGCTATGTGATCGTTTTGAGTGTGTTTAAAAAACATAACACTCCCAAGCTTGATGCCATGATCTCTATGGCTATGGGGCCACGAGGGCTTGCCTGTGCCGTTTTAGGCACCATTCCTCTTCAGCGAGGACTCGACAATGGCTTATGGATTCAAGACACTATATTTGCCATTATTCCCATAACAATTTTTATTACCGCAGTACTTGTCGCAGCCTTTGAAAGTGATACTATTAGAGAGAAGTTTGAAAAGTTTTTTAACAAATACTCAAAATCACCACATCAAGAGGTCTGATATGAAAAATGCATTGTTTGTACTTTTACTTGTCTTCACGGCTTGTAGTAGCACTCCACAACAACCGACCACTGAGTCTAAAAGCCTTGAATACGGTGAATGCAAAGTGGGCGGCAATGCCGTCAATTGGGCCGCCAACTATTGTATGTGGCTTGGTGACAGTGATTATTATTTTGATAAGCATGTACAAAAATGCATCAAAGAGAATGAGCGCGAATTAACCGATGCCATTGAGTGTGAAAAACGAGAGTATTATAAATTAAAACTCTGCGGACACTTTATCTCTCTTGGCCGCATTGTAGGCTCCAAAGAGGCCTGTTTGGATAACAAAGCCAATGATAAGCTTTGGTGGAAAAAAGTCATTTAACACTAAAAGAAAGGCCTAGCTCCCTTGAAGCTTATAATATTTTTTTTATTATTGTCTCAACACGTTTTTGCCAATGACATCACCCTTTTATTTAGAACAGATATTAGTCATGGATTTAATATCCCTTATGACAGCCACTTGTATGATTCCACTCCTGTAAGCTCTCCTCAAGGCGATGTTGCTATTGGCATTCCTTACACTCAAGGCCAATTTAAACCCAGTGTATGGCTTAAAACTTTCTCCCAAAAAAAAGGTAAAATTATATGGAATGGCCAAGAGAGTGAGAAGATTTCAAACCTTGGAATTACAAGGTCTGGAGATGTTTGTTTTGCTCACTACGATAAAGACTTTTTTCTAAAAGCTTTGATTTACCTTAAAAAAAATGGCTCTATATTAGAAATTTTAGATCTTCCAAAGTCATGGGCTTTTGCCTCTGCTGTTTCAAAAAATCAAAACTTTCATTGCAGCTTTTCTGTTATGAAATTAGATGGTAGCAGACAGATCATCACTGCTGACTTTTTAAAACAAAACATCAGTACGGCCTACTCCCCTAAGCCAGGTGTCAGTTATTTATTTACGCCAAGTTCAAATTTTAAGGGAAATATATTATTTAAGGTTCGTTATGGACAAAAAGGTCAGGTCGGAGATGAGCAGCCCGATCAATTGTTAATGTTCAACGGGAACGACACTGTAGTTCTTCTTTCTGATAAGGATCAAAACAAAAACTCTTTGCTTTATGAGTTTTCACATTTGGTTAGCGCAAACTCATCAGGAGATCGTTGCTTTTACGCTAACAGCTATCAACAGCTTTTTACTCTTAACCAAGATCAGCTTTTATCAGAAGTCCCCATGCCAGAGGGTCAAATTGAGCTCTTCACGCCTGACATCAATAACACTCAACATATATCCGTTAGACACAAAATCGATAATAAACATCATATTTCTGCATGGAGCATGAAAAATAAAAACTGGAAAAAATTAGTTTCTGAAGAGCAAGTGATCTCTGGAGACGCTGGTCCATTAACGATTAGTGCCATAGAAGGGCCACCTTTTGCAGGAGGCTTATCAAGCAGCAATGAGTTTTTGTTCATACAAGTGCGTTTTAAAGATCGTCTTGGAGTAAATGCCGGTTCAGGTCTGATTCGAATAAGATATTAATTTGTTGTTTTCACCCAGCTCTTAAAGTAGAAAATTTAAAAAGGACAAACTATGACTTCATCATTTAATCCATTATATCAACTTAGAAGACTTTATGACTGGACTATGAAATGGGCACAGCACCCTAAAGGCACTTGGGCTTTAAGTATTTTAAGTGCTACTGAAGGAAT
>JAKUPT010000075.1 GCA_022450595.1 Bdellovibrionales bacterium | reverse complement strand
CTGACGCCATCAGGCTCTCCGCCATTGGCAAGTGGCAAAATATGAACGCCCTAGCTGACCAATGCCACAAAATCACAGCAATCATCTTACAGCAAAGCCTTACACCTGAGCAGCAGCAAAGCGCCCAACAAAGCTTTGAAAGTTTAAGTGATAACAACGACACCAACTGGAAAGACAACGTTAAAGAATACTCTGAGGAGTTAAAAAATAAGCTCGGTGTTGAGAGTTTAGATTTTTCCCTCGCGGCCTCATTTCAGTTCAACCGAGGCAATACAGTTCAAGACTACAAATCCATAAAAAATGAATTAGATATGGTGTTTGAAAGTGGACTAAGCCTTTTAACAAAATATAAGTACTCAAGCACAGAAGCGGAAGATTCGAGAGTTTCTACAAGAGAGCTATTCTCTCAAGCGGGTTACCCTATAAGTGACTCCGGCAACACCAAGGCCTTTGGAGAGTTTGAGTACAAATCAACCAGTGATGGCTTTAAAAAAAGAGCATACTTATTAGGTGTAAGTTACAAACTGTTTGAAGACGACACCTGCAATGTGCAAATTCAGGGAGCTCCTGGCTATAAAATCACCAGAGCCGACAAGCTTTCACCCGACACCGAAGAGAGCATTTTAAAACTTGCAAGCCTGATAGGCTGTGAGTTTGTCAACGATGTAACATGGGAGGCAAAGCTCAGTCACGAACAAGGGGAGAGCCTGGCCGAATCAAAAGCTGAGAGTGATATAAGCTTTGCAAGTATATTTGGAATCAATGTGGCTTTTACCGCGGAGTACATTAAGTATTCCGGCGATGACTCGGCTGTTCCAGATAAAGATTACGACTCTGTTGTGGGGTTTGAGTTTAAGTACTCAAAAAGAATTTGGTAATTAAAGGGGAGAATAAGATGAAGGTGCTAAGTTTTGTAATGGTTTTGCTGTGTTCGTTCCAGACATGGGCAATGAAGTGTGAAAATTTATTTTTACCTTTGAATTCCTATCAAAGAGCTTTGTTAGATCATGCAAGATTTTTAGGTGAGCATAATTATAAGGTGTTAAAAGTTAATGTTGATGGTGTTAAAAAAAATGTAATTCTACTAGAAGAAAACAGTAGTCATTCAAAAGCCTCATCCGATGCCGGAAAAGCTATTATTAAAAGCTTTAATTTCTATGGTCTAGAGGGCTATAATCGTGAACTGTATTTTGGTTCAAAGGTGATCAACAGACATTTTAATAGATTTTTAAAATTTCTAGAAAAACACAATAAAAAATTATCGATCAGTGATTTTCGCACACTCAATTTTTTTAAAAACAACAACAACTATAAAATGACCCGCCAGGAAGTTCTGAAGCCTTTGATTCAAGAGGGGCAAGCCGAAGGTTTTAGAGCCTATAAGGAAGATCGATATCTAGTTGTTAAACCCAATGAGGTTTTAACATATTTGCAATTAGAGTCAGGCCACAGGCCGAAAATCTATGAACATCTTCATTCCGGAGCAGCCACGCTGTGGCTAAGTGCATTTGCCTTTCACATTGGAGCGATGTCGCTAGCAAAATTCCATCAAGTGCCCTCCACGGAAATTTTGGCACAAATGGCCGCGGCCAATGCCGTTCTTGTAAGTGGTTATTATTACTTTTCAGGTCTATTGCTCAATCAGGGCCAAACATTAAAAAACCCCTTAAAGTTTTTATTTGGAGAGGGGCATCCACTCCGTTTTAACAGAGATAAAACAATGGCTAAGAACATTATTGAAGGCTTCAGGCAAAACGATTTTCATGACACCATGCTGGTTCTTGTTAGCAGCGGTCATATGCAAGGTATTGAAAGGCATCTTTTTAAACTTGATGTGCTAGAGAAAGAGTAGTGTGGTGTCCGGCACCTTTTGGTTATACTCCACGATATAAGCTTGCTATGGGAATCAATTTGACTCCATCGAGCTCTTTATAGGCCTCACCAGTATAAAATAAGTAACACATTGTTTTCTTAGAGATGTTTGCTGCAAAATCTTTAAGATTGCGAAGGTCTTTTTTTTGCGGATTTTTTGTGGCTTTTATTTCAATAGCATAGACGGTATTTTTAATTTCAAATATGAGATCAATTTCAGAGCCTCCAATGGACTGATAGTAATAAAACTGATCTGTTTTTATAAACCCCAACTTTCTTCTTTTTTCAAGTTCTGAGATCACAAAGTTTTCAAGTTTTTGTCCTTGGCTGCAATCAATCCCTAAGGCTTCAATAATTCCTGTGTCACAAAAATATGACTTTGCAGATTTTAAGTGTCGCTTTGCTGGTCCATATTGATAGCCCAGCAATTTAAAGCCTAAGTCGGATTGATAAATGACGTTTAAATATTTTTGAGCGGTCGGATGACTCACTCCGGCCTCGTTTCTAAAATGGGAGACTTGAGTCAGTGAACCAAGGCTGATGACATAATAGTTGAGTATAGCAAGAAGACCTGAGACATTTTCTAGATTTGAGATCATAGCTAGGTCTCTGGTAAAATAGGTGTTTTTATAGTTTTTTAAAATATCAGTTTTTGCCTTAGTTGTTTTTTGGCTAACAACCTCTGGAAAGCCTCCGTATTTTATGAACTCACTGATTTCACGGTTGGCTTTTTTAATTTGTAAAGGTGGGGCTTGCTCTTCAAATATTTTGTGGGTTGGATCACCATCACACTCCCCCCAACAGCTTGGAGGTAGGTGAATGAATTTTATTCTTCCAGCGAGCGAGTCTGCAGAGGAGTCCAATAGGCCAATTTTACTAGAGCCTGTCATAATAATTTTAGCTTTAGACTCATCAATGGCGTATTTAACAGCAATTGTTAATTTAGGAACACGTTGTATTTCATCAATTATAAGGTGAGTCTTACCATTAACGACGGCTTTGGGGTCGTCTTGGGCCAAGGTCAGATAATCAAAGTCGTCTAAGGTTATATACTCGTAGTCTTTATAGTTTTGCTTTAAAAAGGTTGTTTTTCCAACCCTTCTAGGACCTAGAAGTATAAAACTGGGTTTTTCTAGAGGTAGCCATCTTCTAAACATAGTTTAAAAATAGCATGACTTTTTTTAAAGTCAAGTTTAACGGGCACTTTGATTGGATTGAGGCCTATAATGGTCTCTATTTTTGGCCTTATTGATAGGTTTGGCGCGAGCTATTTATAAGTGCCTAAGTGTCTGGTTTTGATCTTTTAAATAAAACAAATGCTGAAGGGTGTTTTAATTCAAATAAATGAGATAGGCGAGCCTGGGACCTTTTAGTAAATGAATGCCATCAATTCACTTGATGGGTCATTAAATAAATTTTATATTTAGTTATGAGTTCAAAAAAACATCCTTGGAAAATCTGTGGTGTAGGTGAAACTTATGTCCGTGCACATAAAAAAACTATTGGTGGTAAAGATTTTAGATGGAGCGCTCATTGCCGTAAGATTAAAATTAAAAAGCAAATTTTGAACAAAGATGAAATATTAGAAATTTCAAATCGTTTGAAATCAAAAAAATTAAAACTTCCTAAGGCATTTGATTTCGGATCTAAAAACGGTAAAAAATACGATCAATTAATTGCAGGCTGGGTTTATTATTGGAGTGAAGTATTTGGTAAAGAAACAAACATTACACCTGGTTTTGTAAAAATATTGATGATGTCAGAGTCATCATTTGATTGGAGAGCAAAAGCCACCACTCATGACAGACCAGGAAGTACTGTGGGTTTGCTACAAATTACTACTTATACTCATAAGTTAATTCAACCAAAATCAAAAGAGTTAAAAAAATCATGCATTTAAATTAACTTTAGAGGAGCTAAAAGAGCCTAGTGTAAATATATGTGTAGGAGTTAGGTGGCTATTTAGAAAAAGACAAATAGCAAAACATTATCTCAAATCTGAGCCAACTATGTTGCAGCTTGCCGAAGAGTATAAGGGGTTGAGGGGAGATAAAAGCACTCCTGCTCAAAGAATTAGAGAAAAATTTAAAAAATTAATGAAAGACTATAAAAATGGAAAAGTTAATAATTAGTATTTATATGATTTTTTGTATTGGATGCACTTTAACTGAAAAAAAAGAGTCTTATGAATATCAATCACCTAATAATCCATACCCTAACATATTTACGAAAGTTGAAACACAATTAAGTAGTCCAAAACTTGCGGTTGATGTACGAGCAAGTAGTTTAGAACTAAGCTGTTCAATGAGAAAAGATTCCCCTTTATATTGGTGCTATTTAGATGGAGAGCTAGTTAAAAAAGATAAAACACATCCTTACAAAGTCGAGACATTTTATCATGTTGTAGTAGATAAGTCTGGAGTCAGTAAATCTAAGAACATGGTAAAGCGGATGAGAGAAAATGGTGCTCCTGTCACACTTCTTGTCAATATGCATGTATATATCGGAGGAGCGAGTCGTAACTTTCAAGCTCAACTTGTCGGTCTTTATAACAACAAAGAATGTATGAATCTTTTTGAAGACTATAGTAATTGCCCTGAGGAAAGTAAGGTAACGCATCTTTGGTAATTAACACTTGTGCATTGTGGCCCATTTTTAGTACCACATACATTGAGAGGGGTTACATCGCAAATCCAGTTTTCCAAAAAAATATACTGTAGTATACAAAACAAGGATATAGTAGGTGTAAAACATAAAAATATCTACTGTAGTATACAAAAATGGGGTTGTTGTGGGGTGCCCGGCACCTTTCAGTTGAAAATAAAAAGCCCCTTCTCGTGGGCTTTAAGAGATTAATTCACTTTCACATACTCACACTGTTCATTATAAATAACAGTTCTAATTCGATCTTCACTAAACTCAATAGAGTGTGTTTTATAAAGCTTTGTAAAAACACAACCCAAAATAGACTGCTCATCAGCTCAATTTTTTATGTGCAATACAGGCTTGCAGATCCTACTTTTTTGCAGGGGCTTAAAGTCTTTATGCTCACAATAGTGTTTTAAAATAGTCTTTGAATCAGATTTATAGGCCCTATGAAGAACCAGTTTAAAATGCTCAGAGTAGTCTTTGTTAGTTGTTAGATTTTTAAGTGTATTGAGGCTTTCTATAAGTTTATTTTTTTGATCTTTTTGAGCCAAGTTAAGTGTAACTTCTTTTAATGTATCAACGCTCTTATTTTTTTTATCAGAATTTTTAGAATGAGCATAAAAACAAACCATAAAGTTAAAAATGATTATAAATACAAATAAATAGTTTTTCATAAAGTTCCTTTTTATATATTAATCATAGCCAATAGCAATAGAAGTGATCAATTAAAAGCTTTATTTATGTTTCTGAACTTAAAGAAAGTGTAGAAATTCACACGATCATGCGAATTTGAGTCAATCAAGTGAATTATTTCGTACTAAAGTACGACTTTTTCCATGATCGTAGGAAAGGGATTATCTACTAAAGGGGCTGTAAATTTTATTTATTTACGAATTCAGCTTGGAATTGCTCTAAAATGTATGCATATAGAATACATGGAAAAATTAAACCCTTATTCTTATAAAGACTACCGTAAATTTTTAGATGATGTATTAATCTCTGGAGACTACACCTACCGTTCTTTTTGTAATAAGTTTAATTTTATCTCCTTTGGAAACCTCAGCAACATTTTAGGAAAGTCTAAGAACGGAAAGTACACAAAGCGTCGTGATTTATCGATTGAAACATTTGCACTGTTACTAAACAAATTAGGTTACTCAAAAGATGAAATTTTATATTTGTGTTTATTGCATCATGAAAACACTACACAAACTTTGCCGGTTCACGGCGGATCTTTTTATAAAAGCCTTCTTCGTAAAACTCTTGGTAAATTATATAAACAAAAATTGCTTGACCATTCTAAGTCCAGCAAGCTAGGAGATATGTCATCAACATTGATCGACCAAATGCCTCTTAAATATCAGAAACGGATAGCTGAGTACATTTTAGAGCACTACGAGACAGCTAACGATCAAGACTTTGTATTCAATATTGATTTTAAAATGTCAGACTACAAAGACTTGGTGAAACAACTAAAATAAAGCGGGGGCTTTATGGACTTAAACACTTATGAAAAAGAAAGCAGCTCATCACTGCCTGTAGGTATAGATTTTGTTCAGCTTACTGATTCCTACGCTAATGAGTTGTCTTCAAATGGTATTCGAAACTTTGTTTCGGACCTTATCTTAACAGCACGGTACAAAAACTTGGCCGAGCTGAGAATTTACATTACTAAACATAATAAGGAGATGGAGTCAGTTCTTGATAAAGTTGTGATCCTTATGACAGAAGCTGGACATATTGAAGTTAATGGCGATGAAATTTTTATTAAAAATTCATTTCTTGCCAGTACAAGCCCGAAAAACTTAAAGAAATATTTATCAGGTATGTTTGAAAAGTCTGTGAATAAGGTACTTTTTGATCATGAAAATGGTAAACAAGATAAGTCTTATGAAACAGCACAGGTATTTTCATTCCCATCGGATGAAAAAACAATGAAGCAACTTAAAAACGCTGCTGATGAATATAAGGCCAAGTTAACTGAAATTATGAAACAAGTAAGCGCTGAAAAACGATCTGGAGAAACAGCAACCTACGCAGGACTTGTTACAGCCAAAATTACGCCGGAGGTTTTTTAAATGAAAACAATAATTATAATTCTAAGCTTAATGTTTTCAGCTCAGTTATACGCCGATGGCCAAGTACATGGTGTTAACTTTACTCCTGAAGAGTTGGGCGATAAGCTTGTGTATGCTGTGGAATACAATGAACAAGAACAGCGCATCCAAAAAATGATTGAGTTCAATGGCATTCAACTTCAGCACGACCGTCAAGGCGAGTATATCATCAACCTCAAAGAGTGTATGGAAGCCTTTATGGTGAACAAAGACATAGCTGAAGATATTTGTATTATCACTGAAAAAAATTAATATCCTATCCAAAATTTAAACAGTCTATTTAAAGCCACCAAATCGCTTTGGTGGCTTTTTTAATGGATTTATGGACTTTACCACCAACCCTTGTAAGGGACCTCAGTATAGGCCACATAAGCCATACAAGTAGTCTGTTTCTACGTAAACCTAATATAAATAGAACTTAGAAAACACAACTCCAGGTTTTGTCAGTAAGAAGTTTTTAGCCATTATATTTCGAATCCTAAAATCATAAGTTTTGACATCAAAATGAATTCTAAAGGCTTTAGAGGCTGAATTGATATTGCAAAGTACAATTCAATAAAGAGAAATGTATTCGGTATGCATACAGCCATATATATTTTTTGATATAAATTGATGATTGAACGATTTGCTATTAAATCAGTCTTAAACCAAAGGGATAAAAAATGATTAAGGCAAAATACATAGTATGTGGAGTGAGCGATGAGGGAACAGTAATTATGGGCCTGTCATCAGAAAATGTAGATGATAAGTATATGAATCTTAAAATTATTCATCAAACAGAGCTGGAACAGAAAGAAAAACGAAAAACTAAATTTGAAAAATTAAAAAATAGGCTCTTTAAAAGGCATATGGATAAAAAGAAAGTAATTGAAGTAGAGCAGGATGAAGATTAACAATTTATTTTATTCATCGAAATAAAAATGATCATGCTCTTATCGACTCAAAACCGATAAGAGCATTCAATCTGCTTACTTCACAATTAAACGCTTAACAACCTGTCCATTTTTATCAATCAATTCAATTTTTTGTCCAGGCTTTACAATCAGCTCAACAGTATCAACACCGGATTGTAATCTTGTGTATTTCTTTTTTGGAACAATTGGTTTTTCCACACGCTTTTGTCCGCGCTTTTCAATATCAACACTTAAGATATCAACACCAGCGCCGAGGCCACTTTGTCCGTTCACAGACACGGTAATAAGGGCTGCACCTTTTTTTAAGTTAAAACGAACGCCTGCAGAAGCGGCAGCACCTTGTCCAATGGCGGCACCGGCTTTTACCTGTGCGTACTTACCAAGAAGGGATTCAGGGTTCTTTTTAATTCCAATTCCAACGGCCGAGCCTGAGATATTAATGCCTGTCACACCAATTCCTAAACCTAAGCCTTTTACAGACACTTTTATGGGGATGTGCTCTGTGTTGCCAGTTAGGTAGTCGTAACAAGATAGTGTTCCGGTGCCTTTGGCTTTTGTGTAACCTGCGACCAAGTAAACGGACTTTCCAGAGGCCGTAAAACTTAAGTTACAGTTGAACAAGTAATTGGTTTCAATCTCCGCTTGGGCCGACAGGGCCAAAAGCATTGGTAGAAGACCAATAAAAAAGATTTTCTTCATGGGGACCTCCAGTTTATTGACTTTATGCATTAACTTATGTAGCACCGTATAAACGCAGTGCGGTATTAATGCAAGCATAATAGGAGCGACTTTGAAGCTATTTCTTGCCTTTGTAACAAATTTTATCTGTTTGCTCTCGGGCCTAGAATATTTACAGGCCTGTCAGGCACCCAAACCGGTCAGCCTGGTTCTCTCAGGTGGGTCGGCCCTTGGCTCTTATCAGGCCGGGGTGACGTACTTTATCACTCAAGCCCTAAAGTCTGAGCCCAGCCAATATGAGATAAAAGCCCTGGCTGGTGGCTCGGCCGGAGCCATTAATGCGGCTCTGAGTGTGTCTGTAGTGTGCGGAAAAAACGGGTCTGAGTTGAGTGAAAAGCCCTTATATAAGTTTTGGACCAATGTGAACTTATCTAACTTTTCTAACCCAAGCTTTATTGAAACCATCACAGAACAGGTGAAGGTTAATTGGGGTGAGAACTTAAAGCCTGGCTGTGATCTGGTTTTGTCTATCCCGGTTTCAAAACTCAATCCCGAAAAAATCACCTACAGCAATGGCTTAGCCCTTACTAAACCGAGTGAGTCTTTCACCTTTCGTATATTAAAAGACAAAAAAACAAAAATTTATAACTACATTAACCCAAGTTCCTCAAGCCGCCCCATTGTGGCCGATCTTAAATCAAACTTTTCCCATGATTTTAATGAGCTTAAAAAAATTGTTGTGGCCTCGATGTCGTTTCCGTTTTTGTTTGCACCACAAAAAATCAACTACTGTCGGGTTGATCCCAACAAGCCAGAGTGGATGCACAGCAATTGGCCCTTTCAGTGTCAAAAAACTAAAACCGATCATTTTTTAGATGGTGTCATATTTTTAAAAGAGCCCATTGATGACATCATTGAACTTACCAACTCCGCACTGACTAAAAACTGCAATTCCAACAAAAACCAATGGCTCACTATCCCTCCAACTTTGCAGCAAAAGCAAAACACACAACCTGAGGCTTTGTTTATTAATATTTCCACCAAGCAAAGAGAGTACGAGGGGAAAAATCAAAAAATTAAAAGCACCTCGGTTGAAAACTCTCTACAGATTTTTAACAACTACTATTACGCCAATAAAGATGTGGAGCTGATCAAACTGTTAGAGCACCAACCCTCTATGCAAGACAGGCTTTTTATAACAAAAAACTACTTTCCTCGCGTGAGTGAGCACATGTTTGATTTTTTTGGTTTCTCAAGTTCTAAGCTTTTAAAGTTTGATTTTTTACTGGGAATGCTTGAAGGGCAAATTTTTTACGAAAAGCATTTTGCAGACCTTGAGTATTTAAAATACCGATCCACTTTAATCAAAGACAAAACTCTCAAAGCACAGTTTGAGTGCTTACAGTCAGGGCTTTTAAAGGCTCGGGCTGAAAACTGTCAGTCCAAAGACCAAAGCTTTTTAAAGCTGGCACAGCTTACAACAGACTTAATCCACAATGAATGTAAAGGATATAAAGGTGAGCTCAAGCAAGCCCCTGAGTTTAGACTGTGCCGTAGAGCTCAACAAGGCAAGCCCCCCATTCAGTGGTCCAATTTTAAAGGGGATTGGGAGAAGAGATCTTCTGAAACTTACTTTCAATTTAAGATGAGGCGTTTGCAAGAGCTAGGATTTGAGTTTGAAGAGCTTGGTTTAAAACCAGACCAAACTCATCAAGCCCCTTTAGAGGTAAAAAAACGAGTGCAACAAAGAGTGAATGTTCTTCAGGAATCAAACAATGTGAACAAAATCAGTTCACTGGTTTTAGATTCACTGGAATATTACCCAGATCAAAACTATGGCTATGTATTGGTCGGAAATGTTTTAGAGTTTGGCTATAAGTCGAATAAATTTTTAGCCTTTAAAAAGTCAAACCCCTATTGGTCGAGCACATTGAGTTTACAGATTCAAAATTGGTCAGAGTGGCTGGAGTTTAAAAACAAACAAAGCAAATCATATACTTTTTTATATGGTCTTGAAAAACAGCTTAACACCTCAACCTCGGTCATGCAGTCTGCAGTGGGATTGAGACTTGGATATCAGCTCAGTGATGAAAAGCTGAATAAATTTAGCGGATGCGTGGGCTTAGCTTCAAGCTCAGCTCAGTGTCAGGGTTTGGTGATACAAACAATGCTTCGCTTAACATACTTAGACACTTTCAATATTCAATTCGCAATTGAAAGCAAGCTATTTAAAACACCAAGTGCTGTGTCTAAGTATCAATTTCAATTGGGTATGGGCTTAAAGTATTAATCTGTGACTGATGGGTGAAATGTCAAAATGTTTAAATGGATAAGTTTTATAAAACTTATATCTTTTCCTGTTTTTGGAGCTGAGAGTTTTATATTTTCAATGAGTGAAGTTTCACTTTCGATCAGCCAAGAGCAAAAAAGCCCTTCTGACCTTTTCTATAATGGAGAGCAAAATACGGACAAAGCAAGGGCCGAATATTTAGCAAAAATTCCTAGTGACATTTATGATTTAGAAGCCGCAGGCATAAGGCAAAAAACAAACAAAAAATCATTAATACTGGATGAGTACCGTCAAATCATTGAGTCTCATCTTATTAAAACACTTAAAAATTTTGAACACACATTTATTGAAACCGAAAAGGGCCGTGGGGTGCAAGTTAAGCAGGGCTTGGCCTTTGTGGTGGATCTACTCACAAAGGGCAGTGAGCTGGAGCAAACAGCCGGCCGAGTGTTTATTAACAAATATTTTAGGCTGCCCTTTAAGGTGAACGCTCTTCAAGAAATCTATAATATTTTAACTCTAGTTTACGATCATGCGATGTACTTTAATGTTAAAGACTATAACAAGCAAGAGCTGTCTGCCTTAAAGCAATTTGCTGAGCACTTAAATCTAAAAACAAGAAAAGCCGGCGAGTACATGCTCATTGGCTCTGGTGTGACTTTTAGTGTGATGGAGGATGTGTTTAATCAAAATAAACGACTTCGCTCTAAAAAACTACAAAACGCACTCAGAAGAGTTAATGAAGCCGCCAAAAACAATAAAGTTGTTTTTATAAGTGAATATCTTTTTGGGGCAAGAGCGTATTTTTCTAACAGTAGTGAAAAAAAGGTGTCTTTTGTATTGCCTGAAATGGCAGACTTAGACGTCTATGTGCACGAGGTGACTCACTACAGATTTTATAATTTTAAAACCAAGTATGAAAATTGGGTAAAAGAAAAGGGCTGGATTATTCCCTATCAAATAAATGACTCAGCAGATAGGTTTTGGTCATTATTGAACGAAATCAACTCTTGGCGATTAGGCACTGCGTTTAGTAAACCAATGACTGATAAAGAGATACTAGAGGTTTTAGAAAAGTCTTATGCACAAAAAACTGATGCCGCATTCTATAAAGCCTTTTTTGATTACTGGACGCCAAAACGCTTAGAAGGGCGCTCCATTCCAAGTATTATTCTAGAAGAAACTCGAAAATTTAACTCTATGACTGATAAAGAGTTTATTGAATACGCACAAACAGCACTGGTGGATAATAATACTGTGGCCCTAAAAAATGTCATAGAAATGATTCGTTATAGAAACTTAAGAAACCGGGAAAAAAGTTTTGATAGAGATTTAATCAATAAGTTTATAAGTCATGGAGTACTAAGTTTTAAACAGGGAGTAAGTAGGCTTACAGCACTGGAAATGGTTTTTACAAGCAAGTTGGATAAATTAGTTTATAATAACACAATAAAACCTCAGAGATTAGGTGATCAGGGCAAAGCTCATCAAAAGGCTCAATCTCATGTAGATACTTATTTTGCACAAGCACAGCCGCAAATAAAAAACCTGATGTACGATATACTTACCGATAAATTTAAAAATATTAATGAAGTTTTAAAGGCAGCACAGACTCAATATAATATTAAAGACTTTGATACATTTAAGGCCTTTGTTTTAAGCGTTGCGGAGTACTATCCAGAAGAGAGGCTTTCTTTAAAGTTTGAGCGCTATTTGTTATATATAAAATGGATTAGTTTTAAAGATTTTAAATCTTACTTTCGACGCTTCAAATCAAACTGTGCCCGCGTGTGGTAGGCAGAGAGCTAATGCAACTCCTAGCCCAGCAAAACTTCTACTTCTCGTTTTGCATTTTCCTCCTGAAAAGAAAACGTTAA
>JAKUPT010000074.1 GCA_022450595.1 Bdellovibrionales bacterium | reverse complement strand
ATTAAACCCAGCCGACACTGGTGGTGTGTATGTTTATTATGTTAAGCACGGTGATGCTAAAAAGATTGCTGACACATTAAACGGAGTGGCCCAAGAAGCAAAAAAAGCCCAAGAACAAGGAAGTGCCAGTGGCCGAGGCCAAGGTACAAGCTCTAGATTTAGACCGCCTTCTTTTGATGGTGGAGACTTTAACCCCTTTGACGCTGAAGGAAGTGGCAGTGTAGGAGCCATTTTTGGTGGTGAGGTTAAAATTAACTCAGATGAAGACACCAACAGTTTAATTATCACTGCCAGCAAACAAGACTATCAAGTGATTGAGCGACTGCTTGCACAAATTGACATCCCAAGAGAGCAAGTATTTGTAAAAGTTGTGATTATGGACATGGATGCGTCTATTGATAACGTTTACGGCATGAACTTCTATAAGTTTGATGAAAACAGTAATGGGATTGGTCGTATAGGCTTTGTTGGTGAGGACAGTGTGGCCAACCTTGTTAACCCAGCCAATGATAAAGGGGCTATTTTAGGCTTTGGAAGTGGTGATATCGTTAAGCTCGGCGAGAATGCCGGGCAAGCCGCAGGACTTGAAGTGACCAGCTTGGCTGTATTTATTAAGTTTTTACAAAGCTCTGTGGGAGCCAATGTTTTATCAGAACCACAAATTATGGCGCTTGATAACCAAGAAGCTGAGATTGAGGTGGGGGCCAACGTTCCAGTGGGTACTACCAACACTACAGCCGGCACGGGTGTTGTCTCTCAAGGAATTGATAGGCAAGATGCCACGATTCATTTAAAAATTAAACCTTACATCAGTCCCGACTCAGATTTAGTAAAAATGGATATTGAACAAAAGATCAACCAAGTATCACCCACTAGTGTGGCTGCTGCCAATCTGGCTGAATCGGCCATTGCCATTACAAAAAGAACTCTTAAAACCTCTATTGTGGTGAACGACGGTGACACCGCTGTGCTTGGGGGACTGATGCAGGACGCAGAAAATGAAACTGTGTCTAAAATTCCAGTGCTTGGTGATATCCCTATTCTTGGTTGGCTCTTTAAATACAGAAAAGTCAGTAAGCAGAAAAAGAACTTAATGCTTTTTATCACACCAAACATTATGCGTGATCTTCAAGAGAGTAATGATTTACTGACAGATAAAATTGATGAGCGCATTGATTTTATTCAACGTTACATGAACGGAGAGGACCCACACGGGCAATACATTGATCGACTTCCTCGAAAAGCGAGCAATTCAAATTCCTTATCTGAGGAATTAAACTCTCCACCTATGGAATCACCAGCTCCTGAGTCGCTGTAAAGCCTATAAAGCCATTGCTTTTCTTGCAAAAGCATAGTTACAATAAAAGCAATGGCAACGACTCACAACTTTGAAACTCTTATCACTAAAGGAACCGGGATCTCAGAATCACAACTGAGTGAAATCCTTGATTCTCCAAACAAAGAAGGCTCCACACTTAGGGACCAAATAGATGGCCAAAGCTTCTCCTCTCCGGAAGAGGCCATGTCCATTATCTGTAGAGAACTTAACTTAGAGTTTTTAAAAGATATTCCGATTAATGACATCCCTGTGGATTTAGTTCGCCACATACCAATTAACTACGCTAAGACTCATGAAGTTTTACCTTATAAAGATGAACCCAACAAAGCCTGGGTGCTAACCACCAACCCACTCAACTTTCAAAACCTTGAAGACATGAGTGTGTTATTTGACAAACCCATTGAAGCCGTCGTGACCACGTCTTCAAAGATTCAAGATGCCATCAACAGAGTGTATGAAAAAAGCACGGCAGCCCTTGAGGGTTTAGATGATATTGAAGAAGAAGAATACGATTTAGACGATCCAGTGATTGACCTTCTAGAGACTGGTGATGACGACGCTCCCGTCATTAAACTTGTAAACACTTTGTTGTTTCGTGCGGTAAAAGACAAGGCTTCTGATATTCATGTTGAGCCCTATGAAAAAGACATGGTGGTTCGATTTCGTATTGACGGTATTTTATTTGATATTTTTAAACCACCTAAAAAACTGCAAAATGCTATCACTTCTCGTATTAAAGTTATGGCCAACTTAAACATTGCAGAAAAACGATTGCCTCAAGATGGTCGTATTCCTTTAAAACTTGCCGGCAAAGACATTGATGTGCGTGTGAATACTGTTCCTACATCATTTGGCGAAAGAATTGTGCTTCGTTTACAAGATAGAAGTTCAGTGATTTTAGATTTAGAACAACTGGGCTTTGCTGATGGCAGTTTAAAAGAAATTTATAAAATTTTACAAAAATCATATGGAATTTTACTTGTAACAGGCCCTACGGGAAGTGGTAAGTCCACCACCTTGTATGCCGCCGTTTCTAGAATTAATACCATTGATAAAAACATCGTGACGGTGGAACATCCTGTGGAGCAAAGAATCCATGGTATTGGGCAGATTCAGGTGAATCATAAAATTGGACTCACCTTCGCCTCAGCACTGAGGGCCATTTTACGTCAAGATCCAAATGTGATTATGATTGGTGAGATTCGTGACCTTGAAACCGCAGAAATTGCCATTAATGCCTCTCTGACGGGTCACTTAGTTCTATCGACCATTCACACCAATGACTCATCTGGTGTTTTTCCTCGATTGATTGATATGGGATGTGAGCCCTTTTTAATTGCTACATCTTTACTGGGTGTTGTGGCTCAACGACTTGTTCGTGTTCTATGCCCACACTGTAAAGAGCCTCATGAGCCAACCGAACTTGAAATTGAAAGCCTTGAGTTAACACCAGAACAGGTCAAAAACTCTACCATATATAAACCTATGGGATGCCCAGAGTGTAACCTTAAGGGGTATATTGGCCGAACAGTGATTCAAGAGTTATTAATCGTAAATGAAGATATTCGAAGCTTTATTATGCAACGAAAAGACAGTAGCGCTATTAGAAAAGCGGCTGTTAAAGATGGCATGGTGACTTTTCGTGAACATGGCATTCAAAAAGCTTTAAAAGGTATTACTAGTATTGAAGAAGTTCTTTCAAATACACAAGTGGACTTATAATTATGCCAATATTTGAATACAAAGGTCTTAATAAGTCTGGCAAGAATGTTAAAGGCACAATAGACGCTGATAATATCAGAACTGCTAAAATGCGTTTAAAAAAACAAAACGTTTATGTGGTTCAAATCGCCGACAAATCTAAGAAAAAAAGACGCTCCGGCAAAAAAGCCAAAAATATTTCTGGCACTGTTGGGGTTGGCGACTTGGCGTTAATGACACGACAACTGGCTACACTTTTAAAAGCAAACATTCCCCTAGTTGACTCTCTACAAGCGGTCTCAGAACAGGTAGAAAACCCCACTCTTTCAGAGATTCTTGCCGAAGCCCGCAATAATGTGAATGAAGGGGGCGCTTTTAGTAAGTCTCTAAGTCGTCACAAAAAGGTTTTTAGCAAAATCTATATCTCAATGGTGGAAGCTGGAGAGATGTCTGGAACTTTAGATGTCATCTTACTTCGACTGGCAGAATTCACTGAAAGCCAAAATGAGCTGAGTTCAAAAGTTCGATCTGCGATGATGTACCCTGCTATTATGATGATATTAACAATTGGTATATTAGCCTTTTTATTCGTTTACATCATTCCTCAAATCACCGTCATCTTTGAATCTCAACCTGATTTAACTCTACCTTGGTATTCTGAGATGATTATTAATTTTTCAAATTATCTGATTAATTACTGGTACGCTATAGTCATCGCCTCTATTGTTTTGTATTTTATTTTTAGAGCTTGGAAAAACTCAGAGACCGGCAGACCTCAGTACGATGCCATCGTGTTAAAACTTCCCCTTGTTGGAAAACTTGTTCGAATGCTTGCTGTCTCTCGATTTACCAGAACTCTTTCCACACTTTTAAATGGAGGGGTTGCTATGATCACCTCCATGAATATTGTTCGAAGTGTTGTGAACAATGAAGTCCTCGCTCGCGCCATTGACAAAGCACGCGACAATATCTCTGAAGGGGAATCTATTGCTGGCCCTCTAAAAAAGTCTGGGGAATTTCCTCCTATAGTGCTGCATATGATTAGTATTGGAGAAAAGACCGGTGACCTTGAAACCATGCTGAACCAAGTCAGTGACTCTTTTGACTTTCAAGTCAACAATACGATAGAAGGATTAATGTCCCTTTTATCACCAATCATGTTGGTGGTCATGGGGGGTGTTATAGGACTTATTGCAATGGCTGTATTAGTTCCGATCTTTGAGCTGTCCGGACTGGGCGGATAGATAGGCTCTAATATT
Source organism: Bdellovibrionales bacterium (assembly GCA_022450595.1). GTDB lineage: Bacteria > Bdellovibrionota > Bdellovibrionia > Bdellovibrionales > UBA1609 > JAKUPT01. Next base: position 8,648 of record JAKUPT010000074.1, on the reverse strand, counting down.
TATACTTACAAAATTATTTTTTTTAATGATATACTCACTGGGTACAATTTATGGAGGAAGAATGCGTTTAAAATCTCGAAAATTTGCGAACAATGAAAAAGGTATGACACTTATTGAGATTATGATCGTGCTTGCTATACTTGCAGGTATTGCATCAATTCTTGTAACAACAGTAACAGGAAGACTGAAAAAAGCTCGTATGCAACAAGCTAAAATTCAAATCTCTGAATATATGAAACAATTAGATATGTACATGACCGACTGTGGAAATTATCCGGAAACTGACTATGGTTTAAATGCTCTTGTTGAGCAGCCACAAGACGGATCATGCCCTAACTGGGGACCAGAACCATACTTGAAAGCCAGCGGAAGAGATGATGGCAAGTGGTTAGACCCATGGGGTGGCGAATACTACTACGAAAAGATCAATGGGGATTATGTAATATTAAGCTTTGGAGCTGATCGTCGTGAAGGCGGCACTGGAGAAAATGCAGATATTTCCTCTGACGAGATCTAATCAAAAAGGTCTCACCCTTATTGAGATTATGATTGTTGTGGCCATCCTAGCGATGGCCATGTCTTTATTTGTAGGTCGGTTTACGAATAACAGTCGAGAACTTCGATCCATGGTCTATGGATTTAAAAACCTCTCAAGACAAATCCAATACACAGCCAAACTTAAAAACTCCACTTACCGACTTGTCGTGGATATGGGCGATGAAAGAGCACGAGCAGAAGACCGTGTTTATCAGTACTGGCTCGAGGTCTCTACAAAAAAGGGGCTTATAACTTCCGACCGACAAGAAGAAAACGAGTCCCCTTCTGCTTTTGAAGACGATGAGCCTCCACCAAAAGATTTTGTCATAGACAAAAAATTGGTTAAAGAAAAACGAGAACTTCCTGATGGAGTTAAATTTTCTGGCGTTTACATCAAAGGTTTTGAAGACACCGTTCGCGTGGGTAAGGTTTACATCTACTTCACCCCACAAGGGCTTGTAGATGAGGCTGTTATTTATATCGATGCTGGTGAAAAACGTCAGTGGACCCTTGCGACTCACCCATTAACTGGTAGAATAGATATATTTTCTGGTGAGTTAAGCCCGAAGGAACTGAGTCAGCAATGATTTTATTAAAAAAAAATAAATCTGGTTTTACACTTGTAGAAGTGTTGATTGCTATTGCCATCTTTGCTTTGTCTTTAGTGGCATTAACCACATCTTGGTACTCCAATGAACTTAAAACTAGAAAAGCCAGAATCTCAACTCAAGCAGCACTATTGCTTGAACAAAAAATGGCTGAGTTTGAAATGCTGTATGAAAATGAAAGCCTTTCAAGTCTCCCCGAAGAAGAATCTGGTGATTTTGGCGAAGATTACCCCAATTACAGATGGTCCTTTGAATCACAAGAGTTCACTATGCCAGATCTTTCCCAAGCACTCATTAGCAATGGAGAAGATCAAGCCAATCAACAAATGATGTTAATGATTATGCAGCAAATGAAGGGCTACTTTTCAGAAGCCATCAAAGAGGCCAAAGTCACCATCTATGTAAAAGTTCGCGACAAAGAGGCCAGATATTCTGCCACAACTTACTTTGTGGACTATGACACACCACTTAGTGTTCCTGGCGTGGGGGCTGGGCCATGAAAAAAAATTCTTCAGGGATGACCTTAATTGAAGTGCTAATTTCTTTAGCCATTCTCACCTTTCTGTCCATTTCTACGGGACGCTTTATTCGTAACTCTTTAAAAGATAAAGCAAAAAAAACTAGAGAGGCTGAAGGTCAATCACAGGTTCGAGATGCGCTCAATGTGATGAAAAGAGATATTAACTTGGCTTTCAATTATCATGACATCAATGTTTATGTATATAACCGTGCTGAAAAAGTGAAACGTTCCTTACAACAACAAGAGCAGCAGCAAAATAATTCAGATGCTCCTAAAACTGGTCAAACTCAACCAGATCAAGGACAAGCAACTGCGCCAGGAGGAGCTCCAAACCCCAGTGAGTTTGCAAACTCTGGACAAACTCAATCAGAATTTGTTCCTAAAAAAGAAAAACGACTGACTCACTTTATGGGTACCTCTGAAGACTTGCACTTTACTACCAGAATCAGTCAACCTCGTCGCCCCAATGAAAAAGTCAGCGACATCATGGAGGTGGGTTATTACATTGAAACTTGTCACCCCAAAGGACGTCCGCAAGCGGAAAGCTCTGACTGCTTGTGGAGAAGGCAATCTAAAATCATAGATGAAGACGTCAGAGAAGGTGGTTCCTCCACTGTACTGGTTGAAAATGTAAAAGAGTTCAACTTAAGCTACAAGGGCCCGGAAAGAGAAACTGAATGGATTAAAGAATGGAAAACTAAAGAGACTATTAATGACTATCAAAAAGATGTTTTCCCTTACATGGTTCGTGTTGAGCTTGTGACAACACATAAACAAAAAGACTATGATTTAACTTTAGTCACTTCTATTCATAATCCTTTGAATATAAAAGAACAGTTGGAAACCAAGTTTAATGAAAACCCTCAACAGGGACAACAGCAACCACCAGGAGGTCCAAGTGCGCCCGGGCGTTAAGAACCAAAAAGGGGTTGCTATATTAATGGCTGTATTTTCAATGATGCTAATGAGTGTGATAGCCATTGAAATTTCAAACCTTACCACTGTGGAATATCTAGTAAGTGCTCAGTCTTTAAATCAGGTTCGAGCGCATTATGCCGCTAAAGCCGGAGTGAAGTTTTCGCTCCTCAGAATTAAAATGTATCAAAAAGCTAATGAACAATTTGGTGAACAACTTAAAGGCCAGGAACATCTTTTAGATATGATTTGGAACATGGATATGACATGGCCCCCTATTGTTCCTCCTAATATTTCTCAGGTGGATCAAGGCATGATCCAAAGTGCCGTGGATGAATCCATTTTTGTAGGGCAATTTTCTGCCAGCATTAAAAGTGAGAGTCAAAAAATAGATGTGAATGACTTGGCTTCTGAGTCTCAGGCTTTAAGAGACGCCACTAAAAATCAACTCATACAGCTTTTTCAAAACGAGCTGGAAAACAATGATGAATTTTATGACAAGTATTCTAGCTTTAGATTTGAAGAACTCGTCAATGACATGGCCGACTGGGTGGATGAAGACAACGAAAGTTTAAATGGTGGGGGTGAGCGCACCCGTTATGAAGTCCGAAGTGATTTTATACCTCCCAATCAAAGCTTTAAATCTTTACAAGAGCTTCGTATGCTCCCCACAATTAATGATGATATTTTTGATTTTTTAAAAGATAAGGTCACAGTGTATGGAATTAAAGGCGTGAACATCAATTATGCCGATAAAAATGAAATTCAATCACTTAGCCCCTACTTTGAAGAAGAAGAGGCCGAACTTATTGTTGAGTACCGTGATGATCCCGAAAAAGGGGGATACTTTAAAGATCTCTCAGATTTTTTAAAGTTTGTCTCTGATGTGTTAAGGCTGGATCGTGCAGAAGTTGAAAAAACACTTCCCCCGATGGTGTTTGAAAATGTAGTGAACTTTCGAATTGAGTCTACAGGCACTTACGCCAATGTGAAAAAAACCATTGAAGTGATCACTTTTGATTTACAGTCCACGGCAAAAAACTTAGCTAACTTGTTAAAAAATGAAGAACAAAGCACTCAGCCGCCAGACCAAGGTGTAGGTAATGCCAATCCACCAGGATCTCAGCCTCCTGGAACAGATCAGGCCAACCAAGGGGATCAACAGCAGCCTCAGGAGCCTCAAAATAATAATACTCAAAATCAGCAACAAGAGGAGAGTAAGGGGCCGCCGATAATTATTTATTGGAATGAGAGTTAATGCCCTCTTTTTAGTCTTGGAAATAGCTTTTTGACCTAGACGATTCGCAATAATTTACTTAAATCTATGGGTTTTTTTCGCTAGTATGGACCTATGTATGTTAGCCATGACTAACATCTTAATTGATGGAGGCTGTTTTTGAAGAGTATTGGAATAGATATTGGTTCCTATAGCGTAAAAATCTCTGAGGTAGTTCAGGCTGGACGAGAGCCGGAACTTGTGCGCTTTATTGAACAGCCAATTTCTCAAGACCCTAATAAAGACAAAAAAATTGAAGTTCTTGATTTTATCAGGCAGTACCTAGACCGCTTGGAAGATGACCAGTATAAAATCATTGTGGGTGTGAAACAAAACCATGTCACTCACAGACTTATCCAGTTTCCGTTCAGAGAAAGACATAATATTTTAAAAAGTTTAGCCTTTGAGTTAGAAGAAGACATTCCTTTTAATCAGGAAAATGCCATCTTTGATGCTAAAGTGGTCGAATATGCAGGGCAAATGAGTTATGTGCAAGCCACGGCTTGTCCCAAGAATCAAATTGAACATGTGTTAACAAATTGCACAGACTTCGGATTTGAACCAGACATCCTATCTGTTGAAGGTTTAGCTTTTGCCAACTTATTTGAAGATTGGTTAGAGCTGCCGCCGGAAAAAGACACCTCAGAGGTTGAACCCCCTAATGCTCAAAACACACATGTTATTTTAAACATTGGTCATGATCACAGTTTTTTATTATTTTACAAACAAAAGTCTCTAGTTGCTGTAAGAAGCTTGTACTGGGGAACCCAGTCTATTGCTCAGCAAATACATTTAAAATACAAACTCCCCTTCTCTGAGGCTGTAAAAGAATTAAATAAAAAGGGATTTGTCGTTTTATCTGAAGACGGTCACACAAAAGACCAAGTCGCATTCTCAAATTTAATTAAAACAGAAGTGGATAAGTTCTCTCATCAATTGCGTCTGATTATCATGGAAGTTAAATCTGACTTAGACCTTCATATCACTTCACTTTCTTATTGTGGTGGTGGAAGTCAGATTAAAAATTTAGGGGGCTACTTAACTCAAAGCCTAGAGGTGGCATGCAATCCCCTAGCTCCTAAACCTAAATATGTAGTACTAAAAACAAAGCAGTTTAACCCTGTCAGCGGGCTTTTAAGTTTAGGTTATGCTATTGAAGGACTTAAAAAACCAAGAAATCCAGCAACCAACTTACTAAAACAAGAGTTTGCTAAGAAGAACACTAACTTACAAAACTTTTGGAAAAAGTGGTCCTTTTCAATTAAAACAGCAGCTGCGGTATATGTCTTATTTTTTATGTTTGCCATCATCAGAGGCTATGTGGCTGAATCGACCTTTTTTAATGCAGAAACTGTATTGCTAGAAAAAACAAAAGAGGTCACAGGAGAAAGACGCGTAGTCGTGGCTCGCCTTCAATCTACAATTCGAAGGTATTTAAGAGAGCAAAAAAAGGTTCAAAGCTTAAACCAACTCAGGCAGGAGTTGAAAACCATCAATTCGGCCCTGGACGTTATGAATAATATCAATAACAATATGCCCGCAAAGAATTTAGCAAAAGTTCAATTAGAAAAATTTTATATAAAAAATGACCAAGTCACTATGCAGGGCTATAGCACAGCCCAAATAAACACAATTATTAACTCTTTAAATAATATCGCCTTAGGAAAAGTTGAAAGGTTTAAGCCTGAAATAGCATCAAAATCTGGAGTCAATGCCTTTGGACTTCGTTTTAAAGTTTCAAGGCAAAGGGATAATTAATGGGATTAGAAGAGATTCGTGAAGATTTAAAAGATCAGCTATTAACAACTTGGGAACAAGTTAGGGACAGCTCTACTTTTATGAGTTTAAAAGAAAAGTACGAGATTATGCCTCAGCAAACACAAAAGTTGATTAAAATTTTGGGTGGTGTTTTGCTAGCTCTTATTTTGTTTATGCTTCCTTACGGTTATTATTCCAGCTCAAAGGAACAAATGCAGCGCTTTGAGAAAACAAGACTATTATTAAACGATCTCTTAGAGGCTCAATCAGCTCCAACAGCTTCAACACCAGCACCTCCAAGCCTTGAAGCACTTAGAACTGATGTTCAAGGTGTGTTAAATCGTGCGGCTCTAGAACAAGAACAGATTGTGACTGTCAGCGAAGACACTAGCACCTCGCAACTCAGCTTTAAAAATAAAGACATTCAACAAAGAGGTCTTAAAGTTGAATTTGTTAAATTAATCCTAAATCAAATTGTAAATATTGGATCATTACTTCAAGGTGTTCATCAAAGTGCTAAACTTATTGATATTCAAATTGAAGCGGTAAACAACCAAGAAGAGCAAGGCTATTTTAATGTCAGTTATTTTTTAAAAACCTTTGAAGTGCCTATGGCTGAAAAACAACAAGAGCCCACAAGATCAAGACGTCCAAGAGGAGGCTCTTAATGAGTGAGGCGATTCAAAAGTTTATTTTTGTTTTGAAAAATAAAAAGCTTTTAATATTCAAAGTTTTTTTAACTTACTTATTGAGCTTAATTATTTTTAGCATGCTTATGTTTCCCTTTAGCTATTTAAGCAGTTACTTAACCACAGCTGTTGCTAAAGCCACCGGCAATCAAGTGTTTTTAAAGTCTAAAGACATTCACTTAAGCCTGATTCCAGCTTTTGGAGTGGAGCTTGAAAATGTTGAGCTAGAAACCGTGCAACTTCCAAAGATGGAAGCCAAAAGGATTATTATTTCTCCAAGCCTTATTAGCTTAATTACAGATTTACCAAAAATGCAGAATCCTCAACCAGGAGCGATGCCTGTTATTCCAGATGTTTCGTTAAAGTTGTATGATTTTTTGGGTTCTGACACTGAAGCACAAGTTAATAAAACAGATGGAAAACAAAGAATTGTTATAAAATCAAAAAACCTCGAACTTAAACAACTTAGCTCTTTAGATCTGCTCCCTATTAGATTAATTGGAGAGTTAAATTTAAATCTAAATAGCCTTGTGGATCCAAGCTTTAAACAACAGCCTGAGGGAGATATTGAAATCAGCATTGCTAAGCTGACCATACCCAGCACAAATATTGCCATACCAAACTTAGGCTCCATTCCGCTTCCAAAACTTAGCATCAGTGATGTTCGCATAAAGGGAAGAATATCTGATGGAAGACTTATCATTGAACAAGCTAAAATGGGAAAACCCAATGAAAAACTCAATCTTGAGTTGATCGGTCAACTGACAATGTCCCTTGTCCCTTCAGCAAGAGGGCCTAGAATGAACTGGGGGGCATACAGTCTTCAAACTGTATTTAATATCGACTCCAAACTTGCGAACGATTTGCTCTTAGAGGCCGTACTCGGTAAACACAAAGTCAAAGAGACCAATCAAAAAATGACTTTTGGAATAAGAATGACCGGCAGAAGCTTTCGCTCGCCTCCAACCACCAGAGATAAAATCGACTCTTTGCCTAAAAGATAGGCAGAGTTCAATATTCATATGTGTTGATTTAAATATCGGATTGACTCATCGCGTTTTGGGGTTTAGCTTTATCCTCACTTGGCCATCAATTTTGCAGCCTCTTAAATACAAACAAGTCCTTTTTTATTTCACCTAGCATTACAGCTTGCAAGGACTTGAGTCTTAAGCAATAACAACCTTTAAACATAGGGGAATATATTATGTCTGGAATTAACAAAGCTATCATTATTGGACGACTTGGTGCCGACCCAGAAGTTCGTCAAGTTTCATCTGGAAACAGTGTTGCCACACTGAGTGTTGCTACAAGTGAAAAGTGGACAGACCGTGATGGACAAGCTCAAGAAAGAACCGAGTGGCATCGCGTGATCGCATGGGGCAAATTGGCCGAAATTTGTGGAAAGTTTCTAGCTAAGGGTCGTCAGGTTTATGTTGAAGGCCGCATTCAAACTCGTCAGTGGGAAGACTCTCAAGGGCAAAAGCGTTATACAACAGAGATTGTGGCTAATACAGTTCAGTTTTTAGGAAGTCAGCAAGGCGCTCGTCCTGATAATATGAGTAATAACGACTCTGATTACCAAGATTTTGGTCCTGAGCCATCTTTTGATAGTCATGAAGAAATCCCCTTCTAATTATTGGGGCTAGTTTTTTTAAAAACCTGATAAAGCGGTTTATTGTCATAGAAGGATTCGATAAAATATGTTGTATGCATATTAAGATTCGAATCCTTTTTTTATGTTTTATACTTTCCGGTTGTTCTGTTTATAAATCAGAAGGGCGCGAGCTTTTGATTTCTTGTGGTAAAACCTACTCTGATAAGTACAAAAGCCTGAGCACACTTGAAAAACTTCCTAATTGTGAAAGTATTCACTTAGATAAAAGCATTCAACCTTTTACCACCGTTGAAGAACTTTGCAGCGTGGCCAGCTCATCTGGCTTTTCAACCGTACAAGCTATTAAAATTAACAACAAAGAAATCCATTGCATCGAAGAGTCCACATCGGAGGAAACCATATGAAACTCTTAAACTATATCATTATAGTCCTTGGCCTTATTACAGCCTCAGCATTTTCCCATGCTGGTGTTGTTAAAAAGGTAGCCAACAAAGGAAATAAAAAATTGGTTTTAATTCAGCTTGAGGGCGAACAAGTAAAGAAAAAAGACATACTTCTTGTTGAAAAAAATGGACGCCCCATGGGTCTTGTCTACGTCATGAAGGCAAAACCAAATATGGCTTACGGTGTTCTTGCAAAAGGTAAGGTAGTTGTAGGAGCTACAACTAGGCCTTACAAGAAAAAAACCGCTAGTAGATCATCTAAAAAACAAGATCGCGCTCAGAAAAAG
>JAKUPT010000073.1 GCA_022450595.1 Bdellovibrionales bacterium | reverse complement strand
TTAGGATATGATCGTTTAGATGAATTTTGGGATGTTGATTACATAAATGATATGTACAAGAATTATTGGAATCCTCTAAAGAATTTTTTTATACCAACACTAAAGCTAGAATCAAAGACAAGGCATGGGGGAAAGTTAATAAAGACCTATGGTGATCCTAAAACTCCATACCAACGTATTATGGAGTCTGAAAGCGTAAGTAACGATGATAAAAAGATATTAGAAGAAAAGTTTAAAAGTCTTAATCCATTTAAATTAAGAAATGAGTTGAATCATAAATTAAAGTGGTTCTTCAGAATTGTCGAAATAAGAAAAAAGCAGTCTTCAAGGTCGGCTTAGATCTTGGCTCATAAAGTATCATTTTTCTATGAGGCAATACGATATCGAATTGCCTCATAATAAATGAGTCAACACGGTCGCATTGCGACCACTAAAAGGCCCCGTTGAGTCATGGCTAGAGCCCACTTAAGATTGTTTTAGTAAGGTGCCCGGCACTTTTTGGTGATTTGTAAGGCCGTTAACCTGGTAGCTATCGTTTTGATGTTTTTTACATAAAAATAATGATCTTTATTTTATAAAATATTCTACTTCTTCCTCTTTGAGGATTTTGGTTAACTTTTATTTATATTTAAGTAAAACAGTTATCTAAATTGAAGGGGGAGAAATGAAAATTACACTAGTATTTATAACAAGTTTATTGGTATCAATAATGTTACAGGCGTCAGAGTTTGAGCCATCATTAATGCAGTTGGAGAATAGAGCTCATGTAGAGGTATCTCAAGCAAGCGGTGATGAACCGGCATTTGATTACTTTAGTACAATTAAACAGTGGTTTGAAGAGGGGCACAATGTTCGCTTTGAAGAGATTGAGGGCTTCTACTCAGGTAGGTGCTATAGAGAAGATGCTAGAAATAAACCTGATCATGGCGTATTGGGAGTTTATAAAAAAAAGCAAAACTATGATCATGGTCCAGCTTTTCCAGATATTTATATTAAAAAACTGGTTGCAGCCAAGAAAGAGTCACAATACTCAAGAGACTCTTTCGATGATTATACCAGCGGTATGGCTAAAAAAACTTTAGATAATATTTTTTGGCAGAAATCATCTCCAATAATTGACTATTATGGAACAGTTTCTTCATACAAAGTGAATTCCAATAATATTTTAGCAGTTAGACGTTATAATAATTATTATGTTTTAGCAGGTATAGTTGGAGAGACTACTGAAGACTTTAAGAAAGGTTATATCTGGGAAGTCTGTTACTTTTTTAAAAAACTGTAATATTGTTATAATTTGAGCTTGCTGTTTTTTTACAAAACAATAGAGGGGATAAGGATGGTTTTCGGTTTATCAGTTTCAGATTCCAAAAAGTCAAAAATTAGAAGGCTATCCTTTTTGCCTAGAGTAGATTTTACTATCGACGTTTTTGACAAAAAAATAAGATACACTCAGGTCCCTCTTTCAGAGCTGATGTATAACCTTTATAAAGATGGCATCAATAAAGAAAATGCTATTAGAATTATAAAAGCTCAAATTACTGAAGTACGAAAAGAAACTAAGTAACTGTCACTACTCAGGATATGGATGGGATTAGCTTCCGGCCATATCAAGCAGTGACAGCAAATTTAATTAAAATACGTAAGAAGCACCAATTGTAGTTGTTGTGCTGTCATCAGAAGAACCAAGCGATAGATCAAGAGATATTTTTGAATCTACAAAAAATCTTCCTGTAACTGAAATAGCTGTGTTTCCATCTACAAAGCCAAGCCCACCATCTAGCTGAAGAAAATCAGAAAGTCTTGAAGTGATTCCTATATTAAGTCCTAAATCGAATTCAGAATCAGAAATACTTCCCAGCTCAACACTTGATTGTACTAAGGCAATCCCAGCAGTAAAATCTGTTGTGTTGCTGATTTCGTGTAAGTAATTACCCCCAAAGACTGTGGCGTTTAGTTTTAAGCTGTCTTCTTTGTATCGAGAGTGTTGAAAGTATAATAACAGTTGTTCACTCTGGCGAAAGGCTCCTCCAAAAGTGATACCTGTTAAATCTTTAGAGGCACCATCAATATCGACAATACTGTATCCAAGATTAATATTTTGATAACTAGGCTCTGCGGCATAAGATGTAGCTCCCATACACATTACAATCATGACCATTAAATATTTTTTCATTATTTCTCCTTAAGTTTTTAAAAGAGTGTACAAATATTTAGAGCTTATTCAAGATTTTTAAGCGTCTGTGCCTATATGTGACGTATAAAAAGTTTTCTAGGTGCGGTACAGTCTTTGCTCAATATTTTTGTGCCCGGACACCTTTTGTTAGCTCAAGTCCGTTTATCAGCGCGAACTTGTAATGTGATTATTTTACTGTTGTAATTAATCAATTTTAACATTAAACATGAGAACTTTTCCAAGTGTATTAAAAAATCGGAGATCGTAATGTATAATTTAATACTTTCTATAAGTTTGATAAGTTTAACTGCATGTGCATCCATGTATCCAAAAACTTTTTATACATTAGAAAAGGGTACTAATTTAAAAATAATTGATATGCAAGACTCGCATTACTCCGCAACTTTTTATGGAAACAGGAATACAACATCAAAGCATAATTATTATTTTGCTCGCATAGGTGCCATTGAACATTGTTATAATAATGATAAAATTGCATACTTTGGATCTTTGTTAGATAGAAATAAAACTTTTAAGAAGGAACGTAAAAGCTATACTGTTCTTTTTAGATGCATTTCTCAGCTTTCGATGTTTAAAGATGGATTAGTCTTAGAAGATGTTTCAAGAGATCTTGTAAGTCCAGTAACAAAAGACTTTCAAGGCGGTATTTTAGTCAAATCTGTAAGAAATGGCGATAACTTTAACAAAAATGATGTCATTATTAAGATTAACGATATGAGAGTTGAAAAAAAGCTTAATTTATTTCAAAAGTTTTATACAACACCAAAGCTATCACCTAATGTAAATGTAAGCGTAATCCGTGATTATAAAATTAAAAAGATTTCTGTGGAAATACAAGATGTTACTGAGCTTATTGCTTTAGCAAGAATTTTTGAATCTCTGATTATTTGCAGAAAACAGAACGAATCAAATATGATTATCCCATTTTGCAAAATTAGATCAAAAGACTGGTTAGAAAAGTTCCCTAATCTAAGAAAAAACAAAGATACAATTGATATTTAGTGTGAACGAGCACCTAACAGCCTAACTGTTTGAATGAAAAGACTAAATATTTAATCAACAAAGAGACCATTGAGTTTTTGAAAACAGAAGCAAATATTCTTTTAGGATAGAAAGCTATATCGAGTAGGGTGATACACACCAACTCAATAGAAACAGGGCGAGGCATCAATTTGATTGATCATGTGGATATTATGTATAAGATAAAAGTTATGCATAAAGATGATCAAAAGCCATTAAACACTGAAAATAAACCCTTTTCTCCCGCATGTGAGAGAAACAAGGAGCCTATTCTTACGGTGTTAAAAAAAGTCATCACCCCTAAGATAAAGTCTGTTTTAGAAATGGGATCAGGAACAGGTCAGCATGCCGCATATTTTGCACCCCATTTCTCACATCTTAATTGGACAACTTCTGATGTTTTGGAGCATCATCTGGGCATTCGCATGTGGATGAGTGATTCGAATGTGGATAACATTGTGGGGCCGGTTGAGTACCAAGTGGGAAAGGATGACTTTCCAAAGGGGAGCTTTGATATGGTTTATACGGCCAATACTTTTCACATTATGCCATGGGAAAAGGTGGAAGTTTTTATAAGTCAGTTACCATCAAATTTAAAACCCAATGCTCATGTTTTGATTTATGGACCGTTCAACTACAATGGTCAGTTTACTTCTGAAAGCAACGAACGTTTTGATCGCAATCTTAGGGAGAGAGCCTCTCACCAAGGCATTAGGAACTTTGAAGACGTTAGAGATAAAATGAGTGAGTTTAATTTTCGAATAGAGAACGACTATGAAATGCCCGCCAATAATCGTCTTATTCATTTTATCAAAATTTAGTATGGTGGCCGGCCGGATTAAACATTCCATTGCAACTCTCAGGCTTTTGGCACAGGTATTGTATTACAATAGAACATGAAAAATTGTGGCTTATTCTTGATACTGAGTTTATGTTTTGCAACTAAAAGTTTTGCCAATTTTAGTTTTAATGAGTTCAAAGGTGATTTATTTGATTCTCAGGCTAAATCTATTGGTGAGGCTTTGTCTTTTTTCCCTAACTCTTATCTTGAAAACTATACCTTAATAAAAAATAGTCAAAGTATACAATTTTTGTCACAAAAGAAGGTTTATGCGGTGATTATTAGACTAATTATTGCGTAGTTGGGTCTTAGTGCCTTTGTAAAAAGGTGCCGAGCAATTAACTATAATTTTTAATATCAAACAAGGACAACAATAAAATGAACTGTCTACTCTTTTTTAAAAAAAGCTTTTTAGCGCCTTTTATGGTCATTTTTGTGTTTAGCACTTATGTCCATGCCAATAATATGTGTTCAAATATTTTTAAAGATAGAAAATGGACTAAAACAGAAGAGGTTTCTACAACGGCTCAAGGAGAAGAGTTCACTTTCAAAGCTTTAATCAATGGTCGAGAAGAAGTCTTTACTGGCAAATTCGCTCCTGAGATGGAAAGGCGTTTAAATTTAAAAAAGTCCACATTTACAATTGAAGGCCGAAAGATAAAAACTCCAGAGGATTTAATAGTAGATATTTTGGATAAGTTCGCAAGGCCATATCGTTATATTCCAGATGGACCACTTATTTGGCCAAGAGCTTTAAGGAGTCATGAAGAGCGTTGGCATGATGATCGAAAGTCAGCGTCCAAGATAATAGAAATTAATAAATCAACCCCTAAAAAATCACTTTTCACCACAACCTTACAAGGTATGCAATATAACTGGAAAGAGCGGCAGGGAGTAAATACTCCTGAAGGTAACTGGAGAGATAAAAAGCCAATAGAGCGTATTGAAAAATTCAACGATTCTTATAAAATTGAATATATAGTTCGTAAACAAATTGAGAAGGGTATTTATTACGACACTGTCGGTGGGACTTTAGCTGAACAGGGTATCGCTTTGAGAGTTAAAAAGTGGTATTCCCCTCATAAGGTTATCAATGAAAATACACTGCCTGAAGCACAAATGCTATTTGTAAAGCTTAGTGATGTAAATGCTAAGGGTTTGTTTCATTCAAGAACTGAATTTCAAGTTTCTATACCTAACTCTTTTGGTCATAAAGAAGTTGCTTCTATTGGTGAGTCTTTGATTTCATATATTGGCAGAAGACCTATGCAATTAGATGCAATTGTACCAAGTAAATACGTAGAAAATGAACGATATGGATTTAATTTAATGCTTGGTCGTTCACAAAAAAAGAACGGTGTAAAACAAATAGGATTTTTGACTGTGGATACTTTTACGGTGACCGATTTATTGTCTTCAGGCCACAGAACTAAACCCTTGCATCAAATAGAAATTGAACTTTTCCCTAAATTCCAAAAATTTGCTACTTCACACAAAGAAGAATTTGAAAGTTTTTTTAGCTCAATTGAGTCTAGATATGATGCTGAGTTGTCTTTTGTGCCTAAATACTTGCAAGCGAACTAGTAAGAGGCCTGGTTGGTCCCCTAACTGGTAACTCTGCCAGTTCTATTTAGTTTAGTACTCGACACCTTGCTCTCAAATAACCTTTTTAGTTGAAAAACAGTCAGATACTACGATCTTGATCACCAAGTATATAGAAGATCTAACGAGTAGTTTTGAGGAAAGAAATGACATTGTAGCCACACAGTTTAAAATAGATTGCTCAGGGCCCAAGTGCTCTAGAACTAAAGAAACATGTATTTATAAAAAGCCAAATAAAAATGTTAATTCAAAAATAATAGATTATGTGGAAAACATCTCAAAAGGTAAGGAAACAAATCTAGAAAAATTTGGCTACTATGATGTTGTGATTGAAAAATTAATAAATGCGGCATTAGTTGGAAACAAGCGGGCTCAAAAACTTGTTTTAGAAACAAGTCGGCAAGAACTCAAAGTTGACGGAGCTGCAGCCGAATCCTTTAGCGAAGGTTATAGGGTTTTATCAAATCTAGTTGAGCTGGGCTGTTTAAAGGAATAGTTAGGCGACCACTAGTTAAGTTAAAGGGGCTGCAGGTAAAGTTCAGCCCCCACTTTTTTATAAGTTTATTGGATGAGATTAATGTAGCGCTTTTTAAAGTCTTGGTCACTTTGAATCTTTTTGGCAATTCGGTTGTAAACGATGGGGTTGAGGCCAGATGATTGCACGGCTTTAACCATTTTAGTTTGAATGGCCTTCTTTTCTTTTTCAGTGCCTGATTGCAATGTTGTTTGGTTGTTTTGTACAACTGTTCGAATCTGTGATTGAGCTTTTGCAAATTTCTTTAACTGACCATCTGTAATTTTGCTTGAAGCAGACTTGGTGGTTGTCATCTTTTTTGAGGTGTCTTTTGATTTGCTCTGGGCCATCACTGTGCTTCCAAGGCTCACCACAAATAGCGAGATAAGAATGCGAGAAATTATTGTCATGCTATCTTCCTTTGTTTATTAGTTCAGACACCATGGTTTCATATAATAGCTTTTGACGAAAAATATTAGCGCCGCATAAATAGTTAGACGGACAGTCTCCATACAGGTTGACTCCGTACCATGGTACAGGGTTTATACTGTGATTATGAAAGAATCTCTCACAATTGGAAAACTGGCAGAAGCCTCAGACGTTAATGTTGAAAGGGTTTGCTTTTATGAAAGAAAGTAAAAAATGGGTGATAGGTCTGAAAAAATGGGTTTATTTGAAAGATACTTAAGTGTTTGGGTGGCTCTTTGTATTGTTGCTGGGATTGCGCTTGGTAAATTTTTGGGAAGCTCCATTAGCTTTTTAAGTGATATGAATATTGCCACGGTAAATATCCCAGTCGCCGTTTTAGTGTGGCTGATGATTTTTCCAATGATGGTACAAATTGATTTTAGCTCCATTAAAGACGTGGGGAAAAACCCAAAAGGGCTGGTTCTTACCCTTGTTATAAACTGACTTATTAAACCATTTACAATGGCCTTTTTTGCATGGATATTTTTTGGTCAGCTGTATGCAGCTTATCTTTCCCCAGAGCTGGCTCAAGAGTATATTGCCGGCGCCATTTTATTAGGAGCGGCTCCTTGTACGGCGATGGTTTTTGTCTGGTCATACTTAACTAAAGGTGACCCTGAATACACCCTCGTACAAGTAGCCATTAATGATTTGGTTTTACTTATAGCTTTTATACCCATAGTGAAGTTTTTGTTGGGGGTGACCAATATATCCATTCCATTTGATACGCTGATTTCGTCCGTGGTGATCTTTGTTGTGATGCCACTTGTGGCGGGCTATCTCGCCAACAAAGTGTTGAATAAAGCTTATGGGGAGAAGTGGTTTAAAGAGGTATTTTTAGTCAGACTTAAGCCCGTATCAATTATTGCACTTTTAACCACACTGGTTTTACTTTTTGCCTTTCAGGGCGAGAAGATTTTAGCAAACCCACTACATATTTTATTAATCGCCATTCCTTTAACCCTTCAAACCTATTTTATCTTTTTTGTGGCCTGGGGTGTTGGAAAAAAAATGTCGATCCCTCACTGTATATTAAGCCCGGGCTCTATGATTGGTGCCAGCAACTTTTTTGAACTTGCGGTGGCTGTAGCCATTGCTCTTTTTGGCCTAAATTCCGGCGCCGCACTGGTGACTGTGGTGGGTGTTCTTATTGAGGTGCCTGTGATGCTAAGTCTTGTGAAGATCTCAAACAAATGGAGATATTGACTGTAAAGATAAGAACAAACTATTTGAAATTTTAGCTTTTAGGGATAAATATAGGGCTTATTACTTATAAACTATTGGAAGATTTATGAACAATAAAGATGCTGAACAACTAATGATGGCTTTAATAGGTACTTATGTTTGGGTGGCCTCTGCAGATGGAAATGCTGATCTACACGAGTATAAGAAATTTTATCAAGTTATTTTAGAGTCTCCATTTGCCACTCATTTTTCTGAACTCAATCTTCGTCATGTGTACAAAGATACAGTGAATATGTTTATAGATAACTATGACAAGGCTATGCAGTTAACTCTTGAAAGAATACGAGCAGTTAAGCAAAACCCAAATATCGCAGAGGAAGTCTTAAGAATGGCCAGAGCCGCTGTTATTGCAGATAATAATGTTGAGGCTTCTGAAGAAAGTGTATTAAAAATTATTGAAAAAGAAGTTCAATAGAATTTTTTAGTCACAGCCAATGATTAGTGAGCAAGGTGATTCCGATAAATAGTTCATCAGTTTAATTTGAATTACATAGTACAAAAAATTTGTTAGGCACAAATTTATATTTAGCTGTCCGTGCATTGAACTAACTACCAAGCGATAAATTCATAGTTCATTTTAGTTTTGCGAGATTAGGTTTTTTCAGGTAAATCTCTTATTTAGAATTAAAACTTGATTTTGAAAATAGAGGCATTGGAAGAATATATGAAAAAACATAAAGGAAGCTGTTTATGTGGCAGTGTGGCTTTTGAGGTTGTTGGAGATTTTGACAGTTTTTTTCTTTGCCATTGTAAGCACTGTCAAAAAGGCACAGGCTCAGCTCATGCAGCCAATGCATTTTCTTCCTCAGCCACACTAACCTGGCTGTCTGGTGAAGAGTTAGTAAAAACCTATAAGCTTCAGAACTCAAGACACACTAAAAGCTTTTGCTCAACCTGTGGTTCTGCAATGCCCTATCTACTAATGGAGGGCAAGCTTCTGGTTGTTCCTGTCGGGAGCTTAGATGAGAGTTTTTCAATGAGGCCTACCGCTCATATTTTTAATTCCAGTAAGGCTGAATGGGATATGGATTTAGAAAAGATCAACACGTTTGAAAAACTTCCCAAATAGGCACTCTGATGAGTGTAATTAACTAAATTAGTCTATAAAAACAGCAGAAATGAGCTAAAAAGTAGGTTAAATAAGCAATAAAATTAGGTTATGCTCAATAAACTAATTTTTAAGGGGTTGATGGCTTAAAAGCGACCCTAGGAAGGTTTATTTTCGTGTCTAGTTTGTTAGATCCAACCATCTTGTGCTTTGTTGTAGGCCTTGTTGCAGGCCTGGTCCGTTCAGATCTTAAGCTTCCTAATAGCTCATATGAGTTTGTAAGCCTATACTTGCTGTTGTCCATTGGTTTAAAGGGTGGTGTGCAGCTTTCAAAAACCACCTTTGCGGAATTTCTTCCAGCACTTGTGGGCACACTGGCAATTGGTATTCTTGTGCCGGTGATTGCTTATATCTATTTGCGAATCTCTAAGAAGTTTGACCGCGCAAATGCGGGAGCCATTGCGGCTCACTATGGGTCTGTGAGTGCTGTGACTTTTGCCACAGCCATTGCTTATCTGGAGTCTTTAAATGAATCCTATGAATCTTTTGCTGTGACCCTAATGGTGGTGCTTGAAATCCCAGCTCTGTGTGTGGGGATCTTTCTTGCAAAAGGTGGGTTTAAAAAGGTTAAGAGTAAGAGCCAGCTTTTAAGAGACATCTTTTTTGGAAAAAGCATCTTTTTATTAGGGGGAGGACTGTTAATTGGTTACGTTGCAGGCCCTGAAAAGATGAAGGCTTTAGACCCACTATTTGTAGATCTTTTTAAAGGCTTTTTAGCACTATTTTTATTGGAGATGGGTGTGAAGACCTCAAGGCATATGGCAGCCCTCAAATCCACAGGACTGTTTTTAGTGGTCTTTGCGCTCACCATGCCTTTAATCTGTGGGGGGGTGGGGCTTCTCATCGGCTCAATTATTGGTATGAGCACAGGGGGAATATATCTGCTGGCTATCTTGTCGGCCAGTAGCTCTTACATTGCAGCTCCAAGTGCCATGAGAATTGCCGTACCTGAGGCCAATCCCACACTTTATTTAACAGCTTCATTGGCTCTGACGTTTCCGTTTAATATTATTATTGGGATTCCGATGTTTTATTCCTTGGCTCAGTATTTATAAAAATTTATATTGCAGCAAGCAACGACTATAGCGACAGCTTTAAAGTTACTTTTTTGCTACTAAAAATAGTTTAAGATCTGACAATGTTATTAGAGATTAAATTTGGCCCAGACTCATAATGAGTATGAATACAGAGTGATTTATAAGAGGCTTCTATTTAAATTAGATAATTTTTACTTATTAAAATTAGAATTATTTTATAAGCAGATTAAACCAGTGTGTTTTTAGACTCTTCTAATTATAGATAACCCTTCAATATCAAATATATTGGGGGAAATACATGAAACTAATGTTTGTACTAGTAATTTTATTCACACAAGGTGCTTTTGCGGACGAAATATATGAATTAAATACTCCCAAAAGGCAAACCATCTTAACTCCATTTAAAACCAATAAAGATGGTTCTGTAAATGTGGCTTTTTTTGATGCGGACTCCACTTTAAGAGTCACCAAATCGGGCAGTCTTTCGCCGAACTCACCGAGTGATTATATCATTTTACCAAACGTAACCAAAACTCTGACTGACTTATATAAGCAGGGCTACTTAATTGTGATTGTCTCCAATCAAGGAGGGATTCCAAAATTTGTGAGTCTTGAAAAGGCTGAACTTTCTTTTAAATATCTAATCAGAGACCTTTCTAATAATGGGGCCAAAGTTCATTATTTTGATTTTGCTGAAAATTATGATGAAAACCGTAAGCCTGAAATTGGCATGGCAAGAAGGCTTGAGTTAGCATTAAAACAGCGTGGTGCTTTTATGAATAAGGAGAACTCCTTTATGGTGGGAGATGCTGCTTATAAAAAATCACTTAAAGATCAGCCCGCAGAAATTCGCCCTGATGGCCGAGAAGGGTTTAACTTTAGTAACTCAGACAGATTGTTTGCTGAAAATTATGGTATACGCTTTATAGAGCCTCAGCACTTCTTTAAATGGGCTGATCACGGTATAGATGTAATTGATAATATGAATGCATACTATCGCTATCAAAAGGCTAAAAAACTGACCAGGTGTAGAGTTGTTTTTAACTAGAAAAAATAAGAGTAACATTTAATAATGTTATCACATTTAAAAATAATCCTATTATAGTAGCCTTATTTTTTACTCAAACTGTCCTAGCCTCGGAATAAACATAGATCACAGTGTATTGTTATCTGCCACCTCAATGAGAGCCAGATCCTTCTTTAATTATAAGTGCTTAGATAAATTAATTAACACACTAATTGGGCTGATAAAAGGCTGCAACAACCCATACAGGAAGCCTGATCCAACGCAAGGCCCTGATAAAGCCCAGGCCACCACTGGGCAGATTAAGTTCATAGTGTATAGTGCAGTCACACAACTACCAAACTTACAATTTTTGGCAAAATGAGAATATTTTTTACATAATAGAATTTATTTATTTGGTTGGCAGTACAACGATAGTAAATTGCATTAAATAAAAACGTGGCCTGATTTATGCATTTAGAATGAATTTTAAGGAGTAACTCACAATGAAGTATATATTTGCTATTTGTCTAATTTTATCATTTTTGATCACTGCATGTAATAGTGGAAGCTCAGGAAGTTCTTCAAAATCACCATTTCAGGGAATATGGTTTGATGACGAAATTGTGGAATTTAAGCAAAGTAAAGATTCAAAAATAATCTGTAGTAATATTGAAAACAGTGAGTGGACAAATTATAAAAATGAACTAATGATAGATGGTTTTAGAATAGACTCTCAAGGTAATGTTAGTGACTTTAATTTGAATCATGAAAACAATAACGTAATGTTTAAAGTACGTGATGATGGGACCACATTTGATAATGCTTTTTTAAAAAAAGATGAGAACTGCGAAAATTGTGAAAAGCTCATTGGTTTCACAATAAAAAAAGTTGGTAATGATAAGCTTATTAATATAGTTAAACTTAAAACAGAGAACAGTGAAATAGTTGAAAGTCGTATTGAGTATGTTCGAATGAGTGAAGAAGAAGTTTCTGAAATTAAAACTATATTTAATAATTGTAAATTATTTAATCAAGACATCTATGATAAGTGTATGGCAAGCGGAGTTAAAGCTGAAAAGTGCCAAGAAATAAGTTTTAAGTAAAGTATATAGCCTTTGTTTACGTTATGTTGCTTGTTCTGAATAATCAGACGAATACCTATTTAATTTATGATAGAGTCATATTACTTAACTATCCATACTTGTCGATGGTTCTTATAAGAATGCGTTAGATAATGTATAGTGACAGCTGTTCAGCTATAAATAACTATATAGAAACGAAATCTTGATTTTACAAATATAGGGTGTTGGGAAAATATATGAAAAAACATAAAGGAAGCTGTTTATGTGGCAGTGTGGCTTTTGAGGTTATTGGAGATTTCGACAATTTTTTTCTTTGTCACTGTAAGCACTGTCAAAAAGGTACAGGCTCAGCTCATGCAGCGAATGCATTTTCTTCCTCAGCCACACTAACCTGGCTGTCTGGTGAAGAGTTAGTAAAAACCTATAAGCTTCAGAACTCAAGACACACTAAAAGCTTTTGCTCAACCTGTGGCTCTGCAATGCCCTATCTACTAATGGAGGGCAAGCTTCTGGTTGTTCCTGCCGGAAGCTTAGATGAGAGTTTTTCAATGAGGCCTACCGCTCATATTTTTAATTCCAGTAAGGCTGAATGGGATATGAATTTAGAAAAGATCAAAACGTTTGAGAAACTTCCCAAATAGGTAAACTGATATAGAGGTGCCCAAAAACAATTTTAATTACAAGTAAACTATGTAATCATATTTTATATGATTAAAAAAATATTTTTCATGTTTTTAATATTTCCGGCATTTGGGCTGGCATCTGATAGGAAGCCTGAGTGGAAATGTGTGAAGTGGGATAATCTCTTACCGGGCACTCAGGATATTTGGAATCAATCCATCCGAA
>JAKUPT010000072.1 GCA_022450595.1 Bdellovibrionales bacterium | reverse complement strand
CGTCGGTTGTCTGGTAGCACTTTAGCCGTAATGACAAAAGCCCTGAACAGGAGATAAGTGGTGGAGTTTATACGTATTGGTATTTATATGGCAATGGAATCTGAAGCTAAAGCTTTCATTGAAAGTTTAGAATTCACATCAGGTATAGACACAAGTCCCTATGGGTTTAAAAGTTATAGTGCTGAAGATAAAAACTATAAAATTCAACTTTTAGTTGGAGAGCAAGACTCAAAATATAATGTTCAAAGTGTGGGAACTGTTCCTGCGGCTATTGCTACAGATATGTTAATCAAAAACTTTAACCCAAATGTTGTTATTAACGCAGGAACAGCCGGTGGGTTTAAGTCCAGAGGCGCTCAAATTGGTGAGGTTTATGCCGCTGATTCAACACAATTTCACAATCGTCGTATACAAATTCCTGGTTATGCAGAATATGGCAGGTATTACTTAACTCATAAAAATGACTATTATCAAAAAATCATATCAAACTTAAATTTAAAAGCAGGACTATTAACAACGGGAGACTCTTTAGATTATTCAGACTTAGATAAAGAGCTGGTAGAGCCCAACAAGGCCGTGATCAAAGACATGGAGGCTGCCGCAATTGCCTGGGTCTGTTATCACCATCAAACGCCGGCCATATTTTTAAAATCTGTGACCGACATAGTCGATGGTCCGCATGCCAATGTGAATGAATTTTTACAAAATCTACAAGAGGCCAGTACAAACTTAAGCAAAACTTTAATTCGTCTCATACAGAGTCATGCTTTGTAGGAGTTTAAGGCGTTATATGCTAGTCTAAGTAAAAATGAGAGGTTGGCTTATGATAAGTAGATTTTTAACAATCATTTTACTTTTAGGAGTTTCAACTATGTCAGTCGCAAAACAAAAATGGGAAAACCCAGATAAATCAAATTTAAAAGAAAAGCTGTCGCCAATTCAATACAAAGTCACCCAAAAAGATGGAACTGAACCACCTTTTAAAAATAAGTACTGGGACAACAAAGAGGCTGGTATTTATGTGGATATTGTTTCAGGTGAGCCCTTATTCAGTTCATTAGATAAGTATGAATCTGGAACTGGATGGCCAAGCTTCACTAAGCCTATAGATGATAAGTTTGTAAGCTTTAAAGAAGACAGAAAGCTATTTTTTAGCGTTCGTACAGAGGTCAGAAGTAAGTATGCCGATTCACACCTTGGACATGTTTTTGATGATGGTCCAAAGCCTACAGGCAAAAGGTACTGTATGAATTCCGCAGCATTAAAGTTTATACCAAAAGACAAGATGAAAGAATTAGGCTATGAAAAGTATTTGCATCTGTTTGAGGAGCAAAAAATGACCCCAATGAAAGTAAAACAAACAGCTGTATTTGGTGGAGGTTGTTTTTGGGGGGTTGAAGAGTTATTAAAAAAATTAGATGGAGTTATAAAAACCGATGTGGGCTACGCTGGAGGCACCAGCAAAAACCCCACCTATTCTCAAGTAACAACAGGTGAAACCGGGCATGCTGAAGTTGTTAGAGTTGAATTTGATCCTAATAAAATAACATATGAAGAGCTTTTAAATGAGTTTTTTAGACTCCACGACCCAACAACCTTAAATAAACAAGGTAACGATGTCGGCACTCAGTATAGATCCATAATTTTAGCCCAAAACAAGGAACAGCAACAAGAAGCTGAAGATTTTATTAAAAAAGTAGAAGACTCAGATCAGTGGAAAAAGCCTATTACCACCAAGGTCACATTATCCACAGACTTTTACCTAGCTGAAGATTACCATCAAGACTACTTGGATAAGAACCCAAATGGCTACACTTGTCACTTTATACGAGAAGATAAAAACTTTATTAGCAAGTAAGACTTTCTTCCAGTGAAGATGGCCATGTACAAATGTGAGTAATTCCTAAGTCTGCGGTTGTTTAGTGTCTATGGATTATATATACTTTATCTATATTTATAGGACACTATAAACTATAATAATTTTCCACAACTATCTTCAGAACTTTTTTGTGTCTTCAATAAAGAAGGTTACGCGCTTGAATTTAGTCAAGCATGGCATACCAAGCTTGGCTATGAATTAGATGATCTTTTAGGCATGGCCTACACTAAATTTATTCATCAGGAAGACTTAGGTAAAACGATAGACGCTATTTCACAGCTGCCAGAATTAAAAGAAATCAATAATTTTGAAATCAGATATCTTACAAAAGATGGCAACGTCAAGTATATGTCTTGGAATGCTATGTACAATGAAACTGATGGTCTCATGTATGGTTACGCTAAAGATATCACTAAAACTAAAGAAAATGAGTATTTTTTATTAAAAAGTAGTCAATTGGCAAAAATTGGTGGCTGGAAATTTAATGTAACGACTAAACAATTAGATTGGGCCGATGAAACCTATAAAATTCATGAAATTTCAAAAGATGAGGGTATTTCTATTTCTAAAGCCCTTACGTATTATTCAAAGCCTCATAAAAAAATAATTTTTAAAATATTTCGTGATTGCTTTAAAGGCCATAGCTTTAGCGTGAATTTAAAAATTCATATGAAAAACTCTGAAAGATACAAATGGGTGCGAATCAATGGAGAACCACAGTTTTTTAATAATAAACTAAGATTCATTCAAGGAACCTACCAAGATATTAACGATGAAATGATTAATAAGATCAAGTTGATTGAATCAGAGGAGCGCTACCGTTTTGCACTTGAGGCAAGTAATGATTTCATTTGGGATTGGGACATTGCTACCAATAAAGTCTATTTTTCAGAGCAGTTGGCGAAATCACTTGGGTATAGTGTCTCCGAATTTGACCAGAACTTTTTCTTAGAAATTATGTATCCTGGCGATAAAGATAAAATGATATCCAAAGTCTATGAATATCTAGATGGCAAGTCAGAATTTGAAATCGAGTTTAGGTTAAAATCAAGTGGTGGCAGCTATAGGTGGTTTCGCTCCAAGGGAAAAGCATTATTTGATCATGATAGTAAACCTTTTAGAATGTCTGGGTCTTTTGCCGATATTACCAATATAAAAAATAAAGAATCTCAACTTAAAAGTGCTCTTGAGTCTGCTGTAGCCTACCAATTTGCTCTGAATAAAGTATCTATTGTGATATCTGTAGATTGTGACGGTAAAATTGATTCGGTTAACGATCAATTTACTAAAACCACAGGATATACCATTGATGATATAAAAGGTGAGAATATTTATTTTATTTTTGGAAAAGCTTATAAAAAGACTGTGGTAGACAAAATATGGTCGTCCTTAAAACAAGGGGTGACATGGGAAGGTACATTAAAAAACAAAACCAAAGACGACAGAGATTTTTGGGTAGATATGTATGCAGTGCCTCTTACTCAAGCCGTTGATAATATTTGTTACATGTTTATAGCCCATGATAAAACAAATGAAGTTCAAATTATGGAAGAGCTTGAAGAAGAGAGAATTAAAACACTTCAGAGTTCAAAGCTTGCAGCCATTGGTGAAATGGCAGGTGGTATAGCCCACGAAATTAACAATCCTTTGGCGATTATTCATGGCTATGCCTCAAACATGAAAACGATGATCGAAAATAATGACATTGAGTCTTCAAAAATTCTTGTAAATAAAATTGTTAATACCACTGATAGAATAGCAAAGATTGTTAAAAGTTTAAAAACTTTCTCAAGAAGCTCTGAGCATGATATTTTTCAAAAGGTTGACTTTATTGAGGTCATGAATGACACACTAACCTTTTGCTATGAAAAGCTTAAAAGAAATAATATAGACTTAAATATTGAAAAGCCAAGTGATAGCTGTATGGTTCTTTGTCGCCAAGTAGAGGTCGCTCAAGTATTTTTAAACCTTGTTAATAATGCTTGTGACGCTCTTGAACATGCAGATCAAAAATTATTAAATATCAAAATCAAGTATTTAAAAAACAATGAGCTAATGGTGTCGGTGATTGATACAGGTTCTGGAATTGATCATACCATCAAAGATAAAGTCCTTAATCCATTTTTCACAACAAAAGAAATTGGAAAAGGCACAGGTCTTGGTTTGAGTATTTCTAAAAAAATAATTGATAGTCATAATGGTGTTTTAAATTTTAAAAGCAAGCCAGGTCATACTGAATTCTACTTTACTCTTCCTCGTGCTGTTGGGCTTGATGAACTTGATGGGAGTTTTGAGTGAAAGCCTTATTGGTAGATGATGAGCAAGACATTTGCGAAATTTTAGAGTTTAAACTTCAAATGCTGGGTTTTAGCTGTGACCATGCCTATACAGGAAATGAGGCTATAGACTTATGTAAAAAAAATAATTATGAATTAATTATAAGTGATATAAGAATGCCTCAAGGATCTGGAATTGACTTAATTGACTTTTTAAAATCAAAAGGCCAAAATCTTCCAGCCATTATTTTTTTAACGGGCCACACAGAAGTGCCAGAGCAAGAACTTTTAGATTTGGGTGTTTTAACAATTTTGGAAAAACCAATAGATTTTGATAAGTTATTAAGCTGTGTAAAACAGAATCTTCTTTAAAAAAAGAAAGCGTAATATGAAAATCGAACAAACAAGTGAAAAAATAATTGTTTCATGTCTGATTGTATTAACAACATTCGCAATCACAGGAGCCTTAATATATACAAAAAGCATTTTAATTCCATTTGTATTTTCATTGTTTATTTATCAAACAATTAAGCCCTTAATTTACTTAATGCAAAAACACCTCAAATTACCAAGATACATTTCTGCCAGTGTGTCTTTTGTTTTAATATTTATATTTCTTGCGCTTTTAATACTTATGACTGCCAATTCTATTGAAAGTTTTGTTCGAGATATTGACAGATACCGAGCACAACTCTTGTCACTCACGACCCAACTAACCAGTATTTTTGATTTTTTTGGAATGTCAGTGAACACTGAGTCTTTTGAAAAGCTTGTTAAGTCATTGCCAATTTTAAACTACGCAAAAAAGATCTCAACAGACTTTTTTAATTTTTTAGGACAGTCCACTTTAGTGTTTGTTTATATCTTATTTTTACTTATGGGTGAGGTGCAGATCACCAAATCCAGCAAACTCATTGAGGAGATACAATTTAATATATCCAAATATGTATCAATTAAAATAATCACTTCTACCATTACTGGTTTAATTACATTTTTTGCTTTACTTGTGGCTCAGGTAGAAATGGCCTTTTTGTTTGCAGTACTTACTTTTTCTTTCAACTTTATACCAAATATAGGGTCTATAATAGCAACTATGTTACCTCTGCCGATTATTTACCTGCAGTTTGGCTTCGGCTGGGAATTTTACTTTGTTCTTATCTTCTGCACTTCCGCACAGTTTTTAATTGGAAACATTGTTGAGCCTAAAATGATGGGGGACAGTATGGACCTTCATCCAATTACAGTTTTGATATTTTTAATATTTTGGGGAGCTGTATGGGGCATTCCTGGGATGTTTTTAGCTGTTCCTATCACATCTATTATGAAAATTATCTTTTCAAGAATTGAGGCCACTAAGTCTCTTTCTGAAATTTTGTCTGGTCGACTTTAGTCTGCACTCTACTTAAGACTAAGAAATAAATAATCTATAAGAGTTTTTTCTCCTAAAACCGATGAGAAAATAACTACTTATGGAATATATTTATAACTTTATAAGCAAAAAATTTCCGGCCTATTTTCACATTCCGACAAATGTGGATTTAAGGTATAGAAGATGGATGGCCCTTGCAAATATTGGCTATCCACTATGTATTGCTATTCATATTTGCTATTTATTTGTTTTCTTTAATTTAAAGTTAGATGTTTTATTTTATTTTAACTTTTTAAGTTGTGCGATTTTTTTAGCATGTATTTATTTAAGTAAAAAAGGTTATTATTACGCAGGCTTTGTCTTGGCCTGTTTAGAGGTCTTCACTCACTCCTCATTATGTATTTATTTTTTAGGTTGGGAATCGGGTTTTCATTATTTAATATTTGCTTCTACAGCCTGTGTGTATTTAGCTCCACCAGGACAGTACATGTTTAAATTTTTAGTCTTTTCATCGAATGCACTAGGTTATGTTTATTTGCATTATTGGGTTCATATGAATAATCATATGATTATGTATCGCCCAGCAGTTGTTTATTGGTTTTCTATTGCTAATATTTTAACTTTATTTTTCGTTTTAGCCATTTGGGGCTTTGCCTACAGTGTTGCAGCCACACGGGTGGAAGAAGCTTTGGACTATGAGCATAAACGTTCTGAAAAACTTCTTTATAACGTTCTTCCTGCAGAGATCGCAAAAAAACTAAAAGTTTTTGGTGGTACAATTGCAGATATGTACCCGAGTGCTTCTGTGATGTTTATTGATTTGGTTAATTTCTCAGAGCTTGCTAAACGATTAGGTCCCGTAAAGCTAGTTGATATATTAAATGATATATTTTCTCAAATTGACGATGTTGTAGAGAGGCATGGTCTTGAAAAAATTAAAACGATCGGCGACTCTTACATGGTGTCTGCTGGCGTTCCAAATCTTCGACATGATCACGCCGTGGCTATGGCTGAAATGGCCTTAGACGTCATGGAAACCTTTAAACACATTATGCTTGATAATGGCGAAAAGATACAAATTCGTATTGGTATAAGTTCAGGGGAAGTAATAGCCGGTGTGATAGGAAAAAAACGCTTTATTTACGACCTATGGGGTGACAGTGTCAATATGGCTTCAAGAATGGAGGCCACGGGACAGCCGGGTAAGATTCAAGTCAGTGAAACAACTTATAGACATTTAGTGAATCACTATGTCATGGAAAAGCGAGATGCTATTTATGTTAAAGGAAAAGGTTTAATTACCACGTACTTTCTGCTAGAACGAAGATCATCGCTTGAAGTAGGCAGGGTTTCTTAGAAGGTCGTTATTTTATGGTTTCTCTTTTAAAAGTTATTATAGCAGCAGGTCTAATAAGTTTTTCTTCTTGGCTTTCAGTAAAAAAGCCAGTTTTAGCTGGGTTTATCGTTGCTCTTCCTTTAACTTCAGTGCTCGCGATTTTGTTTTCTTATTGGCATACCAATAATTATCAACAGGTTCAGATTTTTGCCAAAAGTATACTCGTAGCAGTGCCACTGTCTTTGCTGTTTTTTGTACCTTTTTTGATACCGATTAAGTGGAACCAGTCATTTTTTGTTTCATTTTTTCTCGGAATAGTATTTATTTTTATTGGCTACTTCATTCATAAATACTTTTTTGCTTCGTAATAGTCAGACTTTGCCTGATTAAATACAGTTACAGCCTTTGAATAGAATTGTCCAATTTGTCCATTGCCGATGAGTTTATCATCAACTTTAACAATGGGCTGAATTTCTTTTGTAGAGCTTGTTACCCATACCTCATCTGCTTCAAGTAAGTCTTGTTTTGAAATGTTTGATTCATGTACTTGTATGTTTTGTTGCTTTAAAGCCTGTAACAGAAACACTCTTGTAATCCCATTTAATATCTGATCTGTGGCTGGCGGCGTGTAGATTATTTGATTTTTAACAATCCATACATTGGATGCACTGGCCTCTGTGATGTTGCCATCTTTGTACATAATAGTTTCAATACAGCCCGAGTCTGCAGCAAGCTGTTTATATAAAACATTTGGCAGTAGGCTAATGGATTTAATAAAACACTTTTCCCAACGAATATCTTTTTTAAGTTAAGCATTATGTGCCTGTGTGTATGACGTGGGATGGGAGCAGTCTTGAAGTCCAATGAATATTGTGGGAGAGCTAATATCAATAAATCTATGATCACGTTTTACCTGTTCGCCACGAGTGATCTGAATATAGATACTAAAAGGTTTTTTTGGTTTGTTTTGATTTATAAGTTCATTGCAAATGGAATAAAGTTCTTTGGTGTCGTAATTAATTTTTAATTCCGTAAGTCCATCGTTGAGTCTTTTGATGTGTTCGTGAATTAAAAATGGTTTTAAATTATAAACAGGAATGACTTCATATACACCATCTGAAAATAAAAAGCCTCGGTCAAAAACCGAGACTTTTGCATCATCTTTATTAATATAATTTCCATTGAAATAACATGTGTTCATCAATCGAACTCAACATCACCTGTTTTAAGGTCATAAAGAGCTGTTTTAATAACAAGTTGTCCGCTGTTCACTCGAGAAGAAATAATTTGTGAAGCTGACATTAAGTCTCTAGCAACTCCTTTAATATTCGCTCGAGTCTCCACTTTATGATCTAAAGAGGCGGGTTGACCAGCAAAGCCTCTAAGTCTTGGGTAAATATCTTCATAGATCGCATTGATTGAGGCAGAGCCTAAGTCTTTTCCGTTGAGATTAGCCATAGCTTTTTTAATAATAGGTGACGGAATTTGAGAAAGAATGACAAGTAACTGTGGACCTTGTTGATCTAGTATGTGTTCAAGACTTCCAATAACCGTGGTGTCCAGGCTTGAGGCCAGGGTTCTTACAACAGCAATTTCGCCAAGCTTTTGATCAAAAATAATTTCAGGTGGCACTCTGGAGTCAGAGGGCGCTAATACAATTGCATGTGGGCGTTGCTCTTTATGGGTTTTATTTCTAGCTTGTTGGTCTTGTCCGTCGCCTCTTAAGAGTCTTTTTTTATAACGTATATTACCGTTTTTTAACCAACCTAATGCGGTTTCGGCGGTGACATCAGAAAGAATCACAACTTCTGGCTCAGTCTTTGGAGGAGTAGATTGACTGTTCACGTCTTTCACCGGCACCATTTCTACAGTCATAGTATCAGATTCTTGTTTTTTCTCTTCTTTTTTTGGTTCTTGTTTTTTTGTTTGTAAAAGTTTGTCTTTATCAGACTCTTTTAAATCATTTTTTTTAGCTGCGTTAGAACAGCCTAAAATAAATAATGCTCCAAGCAGTGTAATAAATAATTTCATGTAGGTCTCCATGTTGCCGTTTTGTTACACACTTATTTATAGTCTCAAATAAACAAGAAGCTGGTCAACAATAGCAGTATGAAGTGGACCAATAGCCTAAAGTATTGGTTTAATTCACTTGAAAGTCATAAATAGAACCTAGATTCATTATAGTAGTGAGTTCATCCAGAGCCATTCGGCATTCTTGTAAAAGCAGTGGGTCTTGAATATCTTTAGGTTCAATTTTATCACGGTAATGTTTTTCTATCCATTGAGTCAGGCTCAGGTAGAGCTTATCGCTCATAATACAGCTTTTATTAACGGCTTTTTGTTCCTTTTCATTTAAAACAACTCTTAAGCGCAGACAGGCCGGTCCCCCTCCGTTTTGCATACTTTCCCTTAAGTCAAAATAATGAACTTTATCAATGGGTATTGAAGAGTCTTGCTCATAATTTGATAAAAGCTTAAAAACACTCTCAGTGTTGCGACACTCTTCAGGAGCAATAATCATCATTTTGTTTTGATGAGTGCTAATAAGTTGTGTGTTAAAAAGATAAGACCTAACAGCATCTTCAACACTGACCTGATCTGTTCCCACTTCAAGTATATATAGCTCTGGCATTTTTTTAGATAGCTCTTCGAAGATTTGAGATTGATTTAAAAAGGCTTGGTCATGAGCAAAGAGTAAATTTTTTGTTCCAACACTGATAACGTCGTTATGAAACACTCCCTGGTTAATGACTTCAGGGTTTTGTTGAATAAAAATAGCTTTATCATCATCAAGTTGATGTCTTCTGGCAATGGCCTGACAGGCTTCTAGTGTTTGCCTTGCCGGGAATTTATTTGGTTTAGGTTTTTGGCTGTCTAAAGCACTTCGACCATACACAAACAACTCAAGTCCTTGTTGGGTAAAATCAGAACAAAGCCTTGTATGATTGGCAGCGCCCTCGTCAGAAAAACTATCCCCACCCATAAGTGCCGGGTGGACCTTAAAGTGGTTTGTGCTTTCAAAGATCGCCTGAAGAATTTTATATGTGGTTTTGTGCTCTTGAGCTCTATGAGCATTGGCAAAAAGGTTGGCCACTGTAAAGTGTACTTTACCATCTTTGGTGTCGGCACTAGGGCTGACGGTCGCCGCATTGGCGGTCCACATAGAGCTTGCAGAAGTGGCAATAGCCAATAATGTCGGGTCAGTTTTATAAGCTTTTTCAATAATCTCAGGCTCTTTATTAGCATTGAAACCCATGGATTTTAGATAATTGATATTAGGTCTTTCTTGGGGAGGAAGAACGCCTTGAGGAATTCCCATGTCGTGCAAGGCCTTCATTTTTTTTAAACCTTGAAGGGCAGCTTGTTTTGGGTTGGCTGTTCTGCCTTGGTTGCTTTTTGAGGCAACGTTTCCGTACGAAAGTCCAGCGTAGTTGTGAGTTGGGCCCACAAGGCCATCAAAGTTAAATTCCATATTAAGAGCAATCCTTTATAAATAAGCGTGGTCATTGTATTTATGATTGTGGGGAATGTCTATTTTTGACCAATAATTGTGCTTTTTATAGGCCTTTAAAAACACTTTTGTCATGGGACGCACCATAGAATCGTTTTCGGCCTCATTAAAACTCCAAAACTTAGCCTGTAGGATTTCATCTTTTGGCCATTTAAGCAGCGGTTTTGGGTTTTTATGGTCAATTTGGGCTAAGAAAACCCAATAAATATTATGTCGTCCTTTTTGGTCAATTCGGTGTCGAACAGAAATTAAGCTTTCAATTTGGGCATCAAGGTTGGTTTCTTCTTTGACTTCTCTAATGGCGGCCTGTTCTGGATGTTCCCCATTTTCAATCATACCACCTGGGAGAATCCAATGCCCTTTAGCTGGACCATAGTTGAGTTGAACGAGTAACACTTCAGACTGATAGGTAACGATGGCTCCAGCGCCTTGTGAGGCCAAGCTTATATTTGTTTGCATAGGCTCACTGTAGAAAAGTAAAATTTAAGCAGCAATAATTTTTTTTAACTGCATCATTTTATTTTTTATACTGTTTAGCTCTTGTTTAAGGTGAGCATTTTCTTTTCTTAAAAAGGCCACTTCATTTTGAAGTTGAGCATTGTTACTAGGTTCAGGCTTTGTTTGTGAATCAGCTTTACTAAAATCAAGCACAGTGCCTTTGGAGGTT
This sequence comes from Bdellovibrionales bacterium, assembly GCA_022450595.1. Lineage (GTDB taxonomy): Bacteria > Bdellovibrionota > Bdellovibrionia > Bdellovibrionales > UBA1609 > JAKUPT01. The sequence continues at coordinate 2,449 of JAKUPT010000072.1, read as the reverse complement.
GTCGCTTTTGATTCTTGGCTTGGCGTTTGTGTAGAGCTAAAGGCCTGATTAGACAGCTTTTCTTCAATGTCTTCTGGAACAAAAAGCGATTTGTCAAAGTTCTCCGGGTTGAGTTGTTTTGTGGAGATCATCTCTCGGACTTCTTCAATGATTTTAATGTAAGCTGTAGAAATCTCAGCAGGTGAGGGCTGTTTTGAATTTTTAAAATCTTCAATGCGGCGAATTTGACTATGGCTTAACATTTTTGAAGCTTTCGCCCAATCTTCATCAGTCAATCCGTGCAGGGCTACACCTAATGAAAGTTCTTGAATGCGAACAACAACTTCGGCCAATACAGATTCATCCCATGAAAATATTTTTTCAATAGACAGCATTTTGTCTTTTATGGCACGACTCCATCGAGGATCTTCATTTTCAACCATAGTTAAAAGCTGTTCTTGTTTTTTTGGGCCACAAGTTTCTATAAGCTTTAGGAGTTGAATAAAACCACCGGTTTTTTTATATCGGGTTAACATTGCCATTGAAGTGTCCTTTTATGTTATCTGATAATGACTTATCGGAAAAATGCCCCCAAATTTTTAAAAAAATATGATTAAAAAAACCACACCTTCAAATCTCGATCTGAGTCAAAAGCTTGAATGGGGCAAAAATCGCACAGATTAATGCGGCTTGACACATTGCTATTGTTGAAAAAAATCAAAAACTTTACTTTAATCAAAGATAGATATTCAACCTTGATAGGAGCCAGCTATGTCCATCGTGTCAGTGATCAACCATAAAGGTGGTGTCGCAAAAACAACCACTTCAATAAATGTGGCCTCTAGTTGGGCAAAAATGGGTAAAAGAGTTTTAGTGGTAGACTTAGACCCACAAGCCTCCGCCACCCATTCTATGTTTGGTAAAGAAGAATTCAAAAAAACAGTTTTTGATGTTTTAGTTAACCGAGTTCCGGCAAAAGAAGCCATAGTACATGCTGAAGAGTTTAATGTGGATTTAATACCTTCAGAACTGCTTTTGAGTGGATGTGACATCCAGTTGGCAGCTTTCTATGGAAGAGAAAGAATACTCAAAAGAGCCCTTGATGAAATTAAAGATGAATATGATGTGATCATAATAGACTGTTCACCTTCATTAGGTTTACTAACTGTGAATGCTTTATTGGCTTCTAAAGAAATCATTATACCGATCTGTCCAGAGTATTTTTCGATCAAGGGGATAGAGCTAATTTTAGATACTATTAAAAACATTAGAGCTGGCCTTGGTCATAAGGTGAAAATCAAGGGTGTAATTATCACTCGTTTTAGAAACAGAAAAGTTATTGGGCGGGTGTTAGAAGATGTTAAAGAGGCTTTTAATATTAAAGTTTTTAAAAGTTACATCCCAGATAATATATCTGTAGAAGAAGCCCACCACAATCACTTACCTGTTCATAAATATGCTCCAAGAAGTAAAGGTTCAATAGCTTATAGGGCACTTTCAAAGGAACTGCTAAATGACGAAGGGTAATCCACTATTTGTAGACTCTACCAAGCTTCAAACAGATTCCATTGGGGTCAATATTGAGTTAACAAACCTTTTTTTAAGAGAGGGTGAAAGTGCTTTTATCAAAGTGACTAATGAAAAGGGGCAGGTCAATCGTACAGCCCTAAAGTACTTAGAGCAGGACAACTTAGCTCAAGGCCAACTGTGGTTATTTCATCAGCAAAAAATTTCTTATCAGTTTTATATTACAAAGGGTGAAGATGTTCTTTTTACCACAGATCTTTTAGAGTCTAGAGCTTCTTATATTTTACAGCACCAGTGGCAGCCTTGTTTTAAAATGTCTAGTAAAGAAAAAGTTAAAAAAGCGGCTATTAGTAAAAAACCAAAAAATAAAATCAAGACACAAACAAAGAGTAATGAGTCTGTATCTAAGGGTGTTGAACGCGTGAGTTCCATCATGGCCAAGTGGGGCTTTTAATCAATGATTGATTATCTTTTAAAGCTTGGGGTTGTAGAACCCATGACGATGATCACAGACTTTTTAATTGTCATCGTTGCAAGCTATTGCTTTTTGCATCTTAAAAAAAATAAGGCCTCAAAATACTGGCAACAAGCTTTTATTTTTTTGGGTATTTCCGCTTTAGCTGGCGGGGCTCATCATGGCTTTGCCAATTTATGGTCTGCAGAGCTTAGTTACTACTCTTGGAAAATCACCATTTTAAGCATTGGTGGCGTTTCATTAAATTTGGCCTTTGAGGCTATATACAGACTTAAAACAAAACACAGTGGAGTTTTAAGAACTTTATTTACAATTAAAACTTTAATTTACTTTGGTGTTGTTTTATTTTTTGCAGATCAGTTTTTAATCGTCATAATGGAGTATCTTCCAAACTTATTATTTTTATTGTTTGTCAGCATATATTTATTTTCTAAAGAGCGTATGCAAACCCATTTTTATATTATTTTG
>JAKUPT010000071.1 GCA_022450595.1 Bdellovibrionales bacterium | reverse complement strand
AAGGGCACTTTAATTTAAGTCTTCCAATCTTTCAAAATATGGATAACTTTGCTTTTTATTCTTTTGGTCCTAGTTGGAGCTATACAAGACTCAGCTTAAAGATAGGCTCCCAACCCGAGATCGATTATCAAGAGGTTAGAATTGGAGCAAACTTTTCTCTTGGTTATGCTCATCGCTGGGGAGATTATTCTCTTAGGGTTGAGGGGCGTCAGTATTGGATGGTTGAAAACTACGCTTCATTGTTATTTTCTGTACAAAAAGAATATTAATTAACTTCGACTATCTAGCTACTGATGATCTATCAATTCGTCTTTTCAGAGCTTCATATATAAGAAATCTTTATAATAAGACGTTATGCAAAATATTCTAAAACCCTCTAAAATAGAGCTGACAAGTTTTACCTTCCCATAGGCTATTAGTTTTGGTAGAAAATTCCCAAATTTAGGGGGAGGGGTAATGAAGCTTCTAATTATAATTTCAGCTCTAGTGTTTATATCTTGTTCAAAGCAACAAACCGTGGAGGTTTCACCACAATCCGTGGTTGCAGATCCTGTTGTTAAAAACTCTTTTGGTATTCAAACTCGTGATGTAGGTTTTTCGGCTCAATCATTTATGTCAGGTCAATTGGTTGATGTAAAAAACCGAGCCGACATCTCTATTGAAAAGTCAGCTTTAGATAAAGAGTTTTTATTACACACACAAATCATTCAACAGCCCTCTGTGCCAATGTTTAGTAACTTAAAAAGTAGAGTGGTGGCTTTTAAACTTGTGGATAATTTTTTATATATGCTTGAAGCCAACAAAGGTCATCAGGTCACCAAAGACTTACCACAAACTTTAATCTTAGCTAGATTTCCAATAGTTGAACAAACCGAAACATCCATTGTTTTTGATTTTAACAAAGGCATGAATGAAGTGATTATGGCCGGAGACTGGCGTGGTCACAGAGGTCAGTATAAGTATGATGTTATTAGTATTGAAAATAAACTCACTTATATTGAACAAGCTTATGTGGATTCCAAAAATAATTTGGTGATTCGCCAACTAGGACGCCTATCAGCTTTAACCAGCGGTGGACTTGAAAACACACCGGTTGAGATGAAGTACTACTTAACTCCTTATATCCCTTCTGAAAACTTTCAACCAACCCTTGCTCCTGTGAATATGGATAAAAAAGGTTTTTTTGAGATCGCTCCTCAGTACGACAACAAAGGTTATGTAAAAAACTACGCCTCTAAGCACAATATGAATAAACCCATAGTGTATGCCGTTTCCTCTAACACTCCTAAAGAGTATGTTGATGCGGTTAAACATGGTGCCCTTTATTGGAATCGCTATTTTGAAAAAAATGTGATCGAAGTGGTAACCGCTCCAGAAGGAAGGGTGGCGCCTGATTCTGAGTACAACATCATTCAGTGGGTTCCTTGGGAGGCTGCAGGCTTTGCCTATGCCGACGCGCAGATGGACCCAAGAACGGGTGAAATTAGACACGCTCAAGTTTTTATGACCAGTGTGTTTGCCGTTAGCGGAAAAACAAATGCTGTAAGGTTGATAGAAGCTGTGTCAAAAGGGCAGGTTTCGTTACGTAGAGGCCTACCAATCACTCTTGAAGGTTTTGAATCACAACAATTTTGTCATTACGAAGCATTAGAACAGTTTGTAACAAAACTTCAAACTCTGCTTGCTGAGGGAGCTGATGACGCAGCTTTTTTAAATGCTTCAAAAGACTATGTTAGAGAGGTGATGGCTCACGAGGTGGGACACACTATGGGACTTCGTCATAACTTTGCCGGCTCTTTAGAATCTAATATTCCAACAGCAGAGCGTATGAGTTTTTATAAGGACTATTTTGAGCAAACTTTAGATCTTGATGCTGTTTATCCTGGAAATTCAGTGATGGAGTACCAACCTTATATTGAAGCTGTAATTACCGGTGATTTGATTGAAAAAACTCAACGTCAGCTTAACTATGATAAGCTCGCCATTCGTGCTTTATACTATCAAGAAAAGCCGGTTGGAAAACCACCTCTATTTTGTACAGATGATCACACATCAGGTGATGGTGCATATAATGATTGCGTGCGATTTGATAGCGGTAAAAACTTAGCAGAAGGGGTGGGCTCAGATGAGAGTGCTTTAAGTATATTTCCTGTTGGAATCATTGCTACCTTTGTTAAACTCAAGGCCAACTTGAGTGGGGACAATGTTCATACAGTGGAAACCCTTCCTCTGGCGAACACATTAAATGTTTCTGAGTGGGCTAAAAGACTGCTTGAAGGGCAAAGCCGTTGGTTGTCTAGTGTTTCTAAAAATGCTCGTCTGCTAAGTGTGCATAGAAGCTTTTCCTATGTAGATGACACAAATCTAGAGCAGGTAAAAGAGGCTCAATACGAGTGGGCACAAAATCAAGTGTTGAATTATGGCCATAAAAACCTAACACCAACCATTGAATCAGATTGGGCACAAAAGCAGTTTGAAAAGTTTGAAGCTCAATTTTTAAACAAAAAAACAGCTCAGGCCTTATTTAAAGCCTACGGAAAACCGGAACTTACATTTACAGAGGACGAAAAGGCTGTAATTTTAATGAAGGTGGAATCTTATTATAAGCTTTTACAACAAGAGCTTGTAAGACAGCAGTTGTCTGCTTTTTCTCAAGTTAAATTTGGTCTCAACAATGTCAGCCTTTCTTACCAGCCAGTACTTGGTGAAAAACTTAAAAGCTATCTTTTAAGCTCGAATGGCTTTCAAGAGTACATTTATGTGGACCAAAACAAGCACTCTAAAACGATTAAAGTCCCTCAGTTTACCTATCAAAAGGGCATCAGAAACCTGGCAATGACCTTGTTAACATCAGATATCCCAAATTGGATGGTGCTTGAGAAAAAGCAGTTAAAATCAGATTTAGAGCAACTATTAAAAGACACCTTTGGTGAAGAAAAGGTTGAAGACATTCATGCCGACCAAATGTCTCCTTATCTGGCCAGCTGGTATCAGGATGTAATGTCTATTTATGGACAATTATAAATAATGCTTAAATTTTAAGCAAAAATATAATGGCCCTTGGTTTTAAACACTAAGGGCTTTTTTTATTGTGTTGTACATTTACAGCCCCATTCATATAGGATAAGACCATTTTTATGAGTATTAAAAAGCTAAGCCCTGATGTTATTGATCAAATTGCCGCCGGAGAGGTGGTGGAAAGACCGGCCAATTTATTAAAAGAGTTGATTGAAAACTCTATTGATGCCGGAGCCACTCGTATTGATATACAGTTTGAACATGGTGGCCGCTGGGTGCAAATTAAAGACAACGGCGGTGGTATAGCTGGAGATGAATTGGAGCTAGCTTTGAGTCGACATGCCACCAGTAAAATTTCAAAAGCCGATGACCTATGGAGTTTGCACAGCTTTGGATTTAGAGGTGAGGCCCTATCAGCTATCTCTGCTGTGAGCCAGTGCACATTAATTTCAAGAAAAAAAGGCTCCAAAAACAGTTACACTCTGACCTCCAAGTTTGGAAAGCTCAGTGATGTGACTGAAACCTCAACTGATGAGGGAACAACAATTACCATTGAGAAATTATTTGAAAATGTTCCTGCACGATTAAAATTTTTAAAATCAGAATCTGCAGAAGCCACTCAAATTAAAAATGTTATTAAAGCCATGGCTATGACTCACCCGAGTGTTGAGTTTTATGTGAAACATAAAAGCCAAATGATTATGACCTATGGACCCAACCAATCCCACAAAGAGCGTGTGGAGTCTGTGTTAGAGGTCAAAAATCTTTATCCGGCAGAAGCAGAAGTGGGTGGCTATAAATGCAAAGCCTTTGTCTCAAGCCCTAAAGACACAGTTCGAAGCCGACGCAGTCTTTGGACCTTTGTGCAAAGTCGCTGGGTGACCGACAGAAGCCTTCAAACCGCACTTCTTGAGGCTTACAGGAACTTACTGATGCATGGGGAGTATCCTGTTGCAGCTTTATGGGTGGAATGTCCTGCGGACGCTGTGGATGTCAACATTCACCCCACTAAGACACAGGTCAAATTCCAAGAAGCCGGCCAGGCCTTTAGAGTGGTCTTAAAGGCTGTACGAAACACTTTAGAAAAGGCCCCTTGGTTGGATGAAATACTACCTACTAAGCAGTATGAAAAAACAGAAGAGTTTAATTTAAAAGTCTCTCACTCTCCCACAGAAAACTTAAAATTTGAAACAGAGGACTTTGATAAGGTTCAGTACAACCAAAAAATCTCAAACCTTATAGACAATTTTTCAAAAAAAGCAGGCGACAAACAAGAACCCTATCAAAACAACTTATCGCCATCAAATAACGGACCAAATCTAGCCTCAATGGACTCCTATGAACAAGGAGTATCATCTGTTCAAGAAATGAAACACCAAGCAGAGGTAAATAATTATCAGCAGGCAGGAGTTGAAGTTTCTAATACATTAAAAAATAAACCTGCACAAAGAGGCTTTTGGTCCAACTTGCAAGTTTTAGGGCAAGCTGACCTAACTTATATTCTTGCTCAGTCAGACAAAGCCTTATTTCTTGTTGATATGCACGCCGCCCACGAAAGAGTGGCTTTTGAATCCTTAATGCAGGCTTGGAAAGATGGAAGCATTGATGTTCAAAAGTATTTACTGCCCCTCACTTTAGATTTTGAAGCCGAAGCCATAGAAGCACTTAAAACATACATTCCCGAATTTGAAAAAATGGGACTTTACTTAGAATCACCAAGTGAGATGGAATTAAATGTTGTAGCAGCCCCAACACTTTTGAAAGAGCCCGCTTTAGTTAAAGCCTTAAAACAAATGAGCGAAGAGATACAAGATTTAGGAGGAAGCTTTGCCTTTGAGAAAAAGGTTGCAGATCTATGCGCCACAATGGCATGCCATTCGGTTGTGCGTGCGGGCCAAGCATTAAGCCACGAACAAATGCAAAGCCTCCTTGTGCAAATGGACGAGTTCCCACTTTCAAGCTTCTGTCCTCATGGTCGTCCCGTGTATATTGAGTATCCTTTTTCAAAAATTGAAAAAGATTTCGGAAGAATTGTTTAATCAACTTCGATTCTTTTACTTTTAGAATTTCAAGACTGGCTTTTTTGATAAAAACAGATAAGATTTCTCTATGGAAAATAATAAAAAAACAACCAAGAATCATTTAAGTCCTTTGATTTTTGTTGTGGGACCAACGGCTACAGGAAAGTCCTCAGTGGCATTAAGTATTGCTGAAAAACTGGGAGCTCCAATTATAAATCTTGATAGCTTGCAGATTTATAAATCAGTCAGCATTGGCACTGCCATGCCAACCTTGGAGGAAAGAAAGCGTGTTCCTCATTATCTTTTTGATTACGTAGATGAAGGGGTTAACTACACCGCTGGACAATTTCGCTCTGACGCCATTGATGTTTTAGATAAAATTCAAGGTCCTATTGTTTTGGTCGGGGGGAGTGGTTTTTACATTAGAGCTTTAGAAAAAGGCATGTACTCAGTCAAAGACATTCCTAAAACCATTAAAGACAATATTCAAAACATGTTTGACACAAAAGGTGCCGGGCACTGTTATGAGCTTTTAAAAGATCAAGATCCTGAATATGCTAAAAAGATTAGTGAAAATGATCACTACAGAGTTCAACGTGGACTTGAGCTTATAATGAGTGAAAACAAAACCATGGCTGAAATTCAAAAAAAATCCCAAGCACAACTTGAGACTACAAAACTTAAAAATCCAATGATGTGGTTAGGTCTTGATGTGGACAGGGCAGAGTTAAAAATACGTGTGCAGAAACGATTTGATCAAATGTGTGAGCAAGGTTTAAAACAAGAAGTGAAAGCTTTGATGGATAAAGACTTGTATGAGTGGACTCCTATGAAAAGTGTGGGTTTTGTTGAAACCACTAGTTTTTTAAATGGTGAAATCACTCAAGACGAGTGGAAACAGCTAGTGGTAAAAAACACCATGTACTTAGCTAAAAGGCAGCGCACTTGGTTTAAAAAAGATGAGCGCATTCAATGGTTAACTAAAAACGACAATTTCATAGAAATGGCTGAGGCTTTTGTGCAAAACGGACAGTCTCGTTGACTCTTAATGCTTAAAAGAGTACTTATACATTTACAAAAAAAGGTGGCTTATGAAATCCATGACAGGCTATGCAAGTTTAACTGATCAACTAGGTAGCACAAGACTCAGTGTTTCTATTAGAGCGATCAATGGGCGTCATTTAGATTGCAAGTTTTCCCTACCAAAGTCCTACATGGCCATTGAAAACACCTTAAGATCTGAAATCACAAAAACCTTCTCCAGAGGCAATGTCAGCGTATACATAAGTAAGCAAGATGATGGCAGCAGTGCCTCAAATTGGTCGGTGCAGTCTCAATCAGGTCTTGCTCAAGCCTGGAAAAATGAGTTTTTAAAACTGGCTGAGGAATTGGAACTTAAAGACAGTCTAAAAATGAAGGATCTGCTTTACCTTGTCCCAGAGGCTTTACAAATTAATGAGTCTGATAGCATTGATGAAAACGAGAAGCAGTTTGTGATCGACACAGTGAAGGCGGCAGCCCAGCTCTGTAACAAAGAGCGCTCCACAGAGGGTGAAGCTTTAAAAGATGAATTTGAAGGATTTTTAAGCCAATTGGAAAAGCTACTTGGGCAAATCCAAAGCTTAAGGCAAAGTTTTATTGATCAGTACAAAGAACGATTTGAAAAACGTTTGAATGAGTTAAAATCAGACCTTGAAGTTGATGAACAACGTTTGGCTCAAGAGGTGGTTTTTTATCTAGATAAGTTAGATATCAATGAGGAAATCACAAGGCTTCAAGCTCATATGAAAAACTACAAAACCATCATTCAAACCAAGAATGAGCCCATTGGGCGTAAACTTGATTTTTATGGCCAAGAGCTTTTAAGGGAATTTAACACAATAGGGTCTAAATCTCAGCAAGCAGAATTGACTGATCTCGTAGTTCAGGCAAAATCAATTATAGAGAAACTAAGAGAACAGGTGCAAAACGTCGAATGAAGAATCAAATGATCATTGTAGTAGGGCCAAGCGGAGCCGGCAAATCCAGCTTTGTGGATAAGGTCATACAAGACATTTCAGTATTAAAAGACACTGTGACCTACACCACTCGCCCTATGCGCAAGGGAGAGAGTGAAGGCAATCCCTATCATTTTGTCGACGTAGATACTTTTAAAAAGCACATACAAGATGATTTTTTTATTGAATGGGCCCAAGTTCATGAGAACTTCTATGGCACTCCTTATTACCAGATCGAAGAGGCCTGGAATGAGGGGCGTGTGATCATTATGGATGTGGACATTCAGGGGGCCGAAACCTTCAAAGCCAAGTTTCCTCAGGCTCTGACCATATTTATTAAGCCCCCTAATTTAGATGCTTTGCGTCAAAGGCTTGCTAAAAGAGATCAGGGCAAAACTCATAACTTTGATATTCGCTTAAAAAACGCCCAAAAAGAAATGGATAAAGCCTCAGAGTTTGATCATCAGATCATCAATGACGATTTTGCAAAGTCTTATGCAGAATTCAAGAAAAAGATTGAAGATTTCCTAAATACCCATTAGTTTAAGTCCCCAAGTCTTTGAATTTTAGGAGTTTTTTGTGGCAAGAATTACGGTAGAAGATTGTTTAGATAAAGTAGAAAACAGGTTCGCACTGGTTTTATTAGTGGCCAAACGTGCCAAGCAGTTGATCAAAGGTGATCGTCCAACAGTTAAAGCGGAAGACAATAAACAAGTCGTAACAGCCCTTAGAGAAGTGGCCGACAACTATGTTTATTTCGACGTCGACGCCAAACAAGGCACTGCTGTTGAGCAGATTGAAAGAGATCTAAACAAGTAATTTAAAAATTTAAATTTAGATTCAAAAAAAAGCGAACCAATTAGGTTCGCTTTTTTTATTGGTTAATAAGTTCAATATTGAACTTTATGATTTATCAATTCTGTGCAGCTTTCATAACTCATCCTCATATTGCACATTACAGAGTGCTCAATAGATATTTAATTACTAATTTCAGTGAATCAAGCCATCTACAGCCTGTTTAAGTTTATTTTCTAATGAAGATTTTAAAACTCTTCTATGAGAGACCTCAGCGGCCCAGGACGGGCCGCAAGCTGCGAGGCACGGAGGCCGTGTCTCGAATAGAACAGTTTCAAAATCTTCGTTAGAAAATAAACCAGGCACAATAAACGTTGCGCAATCTAAGCCTATTGAGGCAAAGGCTTAGCCAATAAAAAACTCTATGTCCTATAAAAAGTTCAATAAAATTGATCTTATTTTAATAAAATATGATAATATTCCGATGAAAATTTTGACTATGACTTATAACTCTCAGTAGTTTAAGTCTAAATTTTGAAAATGGAATATAGATGAGCGAACCGAATCGAGACAAAGGCATATCTCAACCTCCAGATAGTATTGAGGAGTTTTTAAAAAAGTACAAAACTCAGTACTCACAAGCTGATTTGGACTTGATTGCCCGTGCCTATGAGTTTTCTGATAAAGCCCATGAAGGGCAGGTGCGCAGATCTGGAGAGCCCTATATTCACCACCCCTTAAGTGTTGCAGGAATTCTTTCAGATCTTGATCTAGATGTTACAACGGTTATTACCGGTCTTTTACATGACACCGTAGAGGACACAGAAGTCACCATTGAAGACATTCAAAAAAACTTTGGTAAAGAAGTGGCTTATCTTGTGGATGGGGTCACTAAAATCTCTCAAATGAAGTTTAGAAACACCCATGAAAAGCAGGGCGAAAATATTCGTAAAATGATCGTGGCCATGGGAAAAGACGTGCGTGTGGTTTTAGTAAAACTGGCTGACCGTCTTCACAATATGCGCACACTCAATCATATGCCCTATCAGAAGCAGGCCCGGATAGCTCAAGAAACTTTAGATATCTATGCCCCATTGGCCAGTCGTCTTGGTATGAACTCCATCAAGGTAGAGCTAGAAGATTTAAGCTTTAGATATGCCTACCCGGATATGTATTATGAATTGGCTCAAAAAGTGGCCAAGAAAAAAAGAGAGCGCGAAAAGTATATTGATGATGTTTTGCGCGCTCTTGATAAAGAAGTCTCAGATAAAACACGGATTAAAAAATATGAGATCATAGGAAGACCAAAGCACCTTTACTCAATTTATAAAAAGATGCAAACTCGATCTATTGATTATGAGCAGGTCTATGATGTCTTAGCATTTAGAGTCTTAGTAAACTCCATTCCTGAGTGTTATGAAATTTTAGGTTTAGTGCATTCTTTGTGGAAACCGATTCCGGGCAGATTTAAAGATTTTATTGCAATGCCAAAGGTCAATAACTATCAAAGTTTGCACACAACAGTGATAGGTCCTCAGGCTGAGCGCATTGAAATTCAAATTCGTACCCATGAAATGAACCTTATTGCAGAAAAAGGGATCGCAGCCCACTGGAGCTATAAAGAAGAGAGTCGTGGTGGTCAGGCTGCTGGCAATGATGCCATTAGCAAGTATAACTGGCTTAGAGACCTTGTAAGCTTACACCAACAGTCGGTGGACTCGGATGAATTTTTAGAAAATGTAAAGTCAGACCTTTTTGAATCAGAAATTTATGTGTTCACACCAAAAGGTGATGTAAAAGAGTTCCCTGAGGGCGCAACCCCCATTGATTTTGCCTATTCTATTCACACAGATCTTGGTGACCGTATTGTGGCCGCTCGTATCAACGGAAAGTTAGTGTCATTAAAGTACAAACTTAAAAACGGTGACACTATTGATATTATTACTTCTAAAAATCAATCTCCCTCTAAAGACTGGTTGAACTATTGTGTTACCAGTAAAGCTAAAGCAAAAATTAGAACTTTTGTTAAAAATGAACAAAGACAACGGGCTCAAAATCTTGGAAAAGAGCTTTTAGAAAAAACCTTTCGTAAAGAGGGGATGAATTACCAAAAACATCTTCAGGGCCCAGAATATGAAAAGTTTTTGGTGGACCATGGGGCTGCAAACACTGAAGAGCTATTTGTGCGTGTGGGTTATGGTAAAATCACCCCGCGTACAGTAGTAAAAGCATTGGTTCCTACAGAAAACAAAACAGATGATGGCCATGCTGATGAAGACTCTGGGTTTTTACAAAAAGCCATTAGAGCTGCCATTGGTAAGAAAAAGCGCACACAATCTTTGATTCGTGTGGATGGTATGGAAGACGTGCTTGTGCGCTATGCAAAGTGCTGTCATCCCATTCCCGGAGACCCCATCTTAGGGTTTATCACGCTCGGGCGAGGGATTGTGATCCATAGGGCCGATTGCCCTAAGGCTTATGAGTTTGATCAGGACCGCCGCATTGATGTGGAATGGAACAAGTCAAAAGATGAAGCTGTTGAACGTCAAGTAAAGCTCAGAGTCTTGTGTCATGACAACAGTGGGCTTTTAAAAGAAATGACAGAGGTGTTTCACCAGGTGGGAGTGAATATCTTAAACGCTCAAATTAAAACCACACGAGATGACAAAGCCATTTGTATTTTTGATGTTAACGTAAAAGACACCAATCATTTGTCACAAGTGATAGAAGCCATGCAAAAGCTCAAAGGTGTTATTGGTGTGACTCGTATGACGTCCTCATCTGGGTAGGCTAAGTAAGTTCAGCCAAGGAAATTCCTCATCAGTATATTGATAGGTTCCTAAGTGAAAATTAATAAACAAGACTTTGGCATTATGAGAAATAAACAGTCCTCTGGGTGTGATAGTTATTGCTTTAATGCCTCCACTAAAGGTGTTTACTAATAACTCTTGAAGTGGTTTATCAATTTGGATGGCAAATTTATCTAAAATTTTAGTGACTAAGTTTAGTACTGGCACTTCAGAAAAGAAGTCTTTTATAGTCCCTGTCGTGGCACTTGATCTGAATTGAAACTGACTCGATGACACCACAGCTTTAGTGTTTTTTAAATGAGAAAAAACTTGCCAAAACTTAGGCTTTTCAAACTTTTGCAGCTCTAAAAAAAGAATGCTTATATGATTGAGTTCTGGATTGTGTTTATTCAGCTCTGTACACATATAAGCCACACTGCCTTTTTGTAAGCTAAACACAAAGGGAAGCCATGGAAAACTCATCTCACCCTCTGGTAAAAACATAAAACGTTCATAGGTGAGATTGCCAATAAGCTTTCCGTGCAAATCTTTATTGTGGCTGTAATATGTCTCTAATTCACTTAATCTATTGTGAGTTCGAAACTCTGATTGTAAAAAATGATTGATTTCTATTTCAGAAAGCTTTTTCCTTTTCTTTGAATCATAAGTATCCGCCAATTTTTTATAGGCCCTGTTGAGCTCATTTGTAACATTATTTTCGTACTCAATTTGAACCTCTTCTAAGAACACCTCATCAATAAAGTCTTGAACAAAATTAAACTTTTCAAATTCCACATCCATTTTACTAATTTTTTTGGCGTGATAATCATCGGGCATAAGGTTGCACTGAGCCTGAGCTTTAAAACTTAATAAAAAAATGAGAAGTAAAAATCCTAATATTTTCATAACTTCTCCCAAATACTGTAATCACTTCTGTAATCTATTTGGTAAGAGTCTTCCATGTCTTTTATATCTAACCAGCCACGGTGTTGAAATTCTCCTGCGTGGTAAAATAGAACCTCGTATTGTTTATTTATTGAATACGAGTAAAGAGCATCAAAGTTAATTAGAACTTCATCATAAACGTAAGTGCCAAAGATGTCTGGAATATCAACTTTAATATTATTTACTAGTTTAAGTCGAAGACTTACATTAAAAAATTGATCTATAATATCTCTGTAAATCTCACCCGGCCACCAAATATTGTGAAGCCTAATAAATGATTTAATATTTAAATATCCAATACGAATGTCTTTTTTATTTTTTCCGTAGTATTTAAACATGATGCTGTGGTTTAAATCTTTGCTATCAAATAAGTAAGCAAGAGTTTGCTCTAGTATACATAACATTATTCCATTATGTTTTTTTGACAGAAAATCTTTATTTTTGTACTGACATTCGATGATTTCAATATAAGGATCAAGAAATTCATTAATATCATTATCATAAGTTTGTAGCTTTTTTTGGAGTGTAAAAAAAGCAGTAGAATGAAGGAAGTTCTCCAGAGCCTTTCTTTCTGAGGCTTGGCTTTGTGCACCTATTAAAAAGAAAATAATAAATAAGATATTCTTCATAATTATAAGTTAATGTTTGATTCATAAAGAGCAGGATCAAGCTCACCATTTAAATCAACAAAGCCTTTAAGCACAGCTCCCTCTTTAATGTTATTTCCCATTAATGACTCATATTTTCCAGTGACCAACTTATAGTCGCATTGCAACTTATAAAATAAGTGCATATGTACTGGTAATAGTAATCCTGTCATTGAGCAATTTGTAAGTTCATAGAGGCTTTCATTAATTTTAGATTTTAAAAGTATTTTTAAATGATGATCTTCAAAGTTGCCATTATTTTTTTCTTTTAAAAAACGAAGGCTTCCAGAAACATATTGAGGGCTAAGGGGTTTTTCTCCCTCAATTTTAGTTAAATAGTTTTCATCAAAAAAACTATTAGGATAAAATTCAAAAAAACGGGGTGAGATAAAGCTGTTTTCTGAATTAAGTATAAAATCTTTAGCATTGAGATAGGGAATTTGAGCTAAAATCTTCAGATTTAAAAGATACAGTAAATTTGACTCCCCAAGTTCTAAACTTTGGTTCATTCGATGTAAGCTTTGATCTTCAAACTTTATAATTTCAGTTTGAGTTGGTTTTGTTGTTTTAATTAATAGATCTAAAAATGAATTTGAGAAATTTGTATTTATTTGGTCTAACTCTGAAATTTTAATACTAGTTCTTATTTTATAACCTTCTATTGATTCAGCGAAACCAGTAAGTAAAGCATCAATGCTAAATCCCTCTTCACGAGGCTCTGGCCCTTGTGCGAAGTTTGTGTTCGAAAATAGAATTATTAAACTAAATATTATTTTTTTCATAGATTACCCCATCATTCAATGAGGTAATTTAACATCCTTATGTGGGGCTCAAAAATATATCTTAGTGAATAAAAAAACTTACATGAGTGTAAAATAAATATGCATGTAATAAAGAACCTATCTAAATCATTTAGCTTTTTTAAACTTTGTGACCGTTAATATCACCCCTATGATGACAAAAAACGCTCCTAAGTAGCCTCTCCAGTTGAGTGGCTCGGGTGTATACCAGGTCACTTCAAAGTGGGTCAGTAGGTCCACAATAAACAGAGTTAATAATGGATTTAAGGTAATAATTGGGCTCAATTGATAAGAGGGGATTCGCTTTAAGGCCTCTCCAAGGCTACCGTAGGCCACAAGGGTATTTATGCCTAAAAACACCATAATCACCCATAGACTTGGGGATAAATTCTGAAATTCTGAAAAATCAGCTAGTGGAATAAGAACAATACTGGCGGTTATGTATATGGCCAGGTTGATCTGCTGGGGAGTCCAATCTACGGCCACAATCTTTTGCAGACTGGCATATATAGCCCAAGTCACTGCTGCCATAAATATCCATGAGTTGCCCTCTAGATACTGATCTAAGTTGTTAAACGATACCAGAAGCTGATCCCAGTAAAATAAACTATAACCGGTGAGGGCAATACAAAGTCC
>JAKUPT010000070.1 GCA_022450595.1 Bdellovibrionales bacterium | reverse complement strand
AAAATCTGAAGACGATAACGTTTTAGTGCAACGTGTGGCAGGCGATAAATACTCACATGGCTATTTTGGTTATGCCAATTACTTAGAAAATAAAGACAAGGTAAAAATTGTTCCTATTGATGATGGTGACGGTAAAGCCGTACTGCCAAACAGTGAGACCATTCAAACTGGAACTTATAAGCCACTTTCAAGGCATTTGTTTTTATATCTTAATACCGACCGAGTAAAATCTAAAGATAGTTTATATACTTTTATGAAGTTTTATCTTGAAAATGCCAAGACACTTTCAAAAGACGTAGGTTATGTGCCTTTGGAAGATGCCGCCTATAAAAAAGCCTTAGCTGAGCTTGAAGGAATGAGAGAGTCTAAATAGTGAAGTCATCAATAGTTATTGATAATGTTTTTAAGTCAGTTTTATTTTTATGTGTTGCCATGACCTTATTGGTTACGGCAACCGTGATTTTAATTTTAGGAACTGAATCTTTTATTTTTTTTCAGAAAGTTTCAATCTTTGACTTTTTGTTTGGTTTAAAGTGGGAGCCATTATTAGAACCAAAAAGCTTTGGTGTACTTCCTCTTGTAGCCGGTACTTTTTTGGTCGTTGTTGGTGCCATTGCATTAGCTCTTCCAGCGGGTATTTTGATTGCCACATATTTGAGTGAGTTTGCTTCTGAAAGAAGCCGCTCTTTTATTAAACCAGCCCTTGAGATTTTAGCTGGAATTCCAACTGTGGTGTATGGTTTTTTTGCTCTCACATTTATCACTCCGGTTATTCGCACTGTGCTTCCTCAAACTGAAGTCTTTAACGCCTTAAGTGCTGCTATTGTTGTTGGTGTGATGATTTTACCAATGGTGGCCAGTCTTTGTGACGATGGTTTTCGCTCCCTTCCTCGATCTTTAAAAGAAGGGGCCTATGGGTTAGGCGCTACAACTTTTGAAGTGATTCGCTATATTTTAATCCCAGCCTCTGGATCTCGAATTGGAGCGGCCGTTGTGCTCGCTGTATCAAGAGCTGTTGGGGAAACTATGGCGGTGACCTTAGCTGCTGGGGCCACCCCAAAACTCACTGCAAACCCCCTAGAGAGTATTCAAACGATGACCTCATATATTGTACAAGTGAGTATGGGTGATACACCTCGTGGTGGCATTGAGTATATGACTTGTTTTGCTGTTGGAGCCTTATTGTTTGTTATGACTTTTGCAATGAACTTTATTGGTAATTACTTTATCAATAAAATGAAATGGGAGCAGGCGTGATGACTACAAAAGAGCGTCGTATGAAACAAGACATGTTATTTAGATGGTGTTGCCGCATTGTTACTTTTATGGCACTCGGTGTTCTTTTAGTTTTGTTATCACATATTTTTTCTCAAGGTTTTAAGTGGTTAAGTTGGGACTTTATTAATAGTTACCCTTCTAGGTTTGCTGATCAAGCAGGGATTAAATCTGCCGTGTGGGGGAGCATATGGGTGATCAGTTTTACAGCCATTTTTTCAGTGCCCTTTGGTGTGGCTACGGCATTTTTTTTAGAAGAATACTCAAACTCTAACTCTAAGTTTGTTCGTCTTCTGCAAATCAATATTGCCAATCTAGCGGGGATGCCTTCTATTATTTATGGGTTGTTAGGTTTAACATTATTTGCAAGAGGCATTGGTTTAGGTGGTTCAGTATTAACGGGAAGTTTAACCCTAAGTCTTTTGATTTTACCGGTTATTGTTATTGCCTCGCAAGAGGCCATAAAGGCTGTGCCAAACTCTATAAGATATGGGGCCTATGCCATGGGAGCTCGTAAGTGGCAGGTGATAGTAGGGCAAGTTTTGCCAGCAGCACTCCCTGGGATAATGACTGGTGTGATCTTGTCTTTATCAAGAGCCATCGGAGAAACGGCCCCATTAATCATTATTGGAGCTCTAAGCTATGTGGCCTTTACACCTCTTGGTCCGTTTGATGACTTTACAGTGCTTCCTGTGCAAATCTATAACTGGGCTGGAAGGCCGCAAGAAGAATTTCACGAAATTGCCTCAGCCGGTATTATTGTGTTGTTAGCTGTGTTATTTACTATGAATTTAGTGGCTATAATGATTCGTCAAAAATTTCAGAAATACAGAATGTGAGGCAGGTTAATGTCTAAGCCAATTATACAAGTAAAAGATTTATCCATTTTCTACGGTGAAAAAAAAGCCATTAACTCGGTTAATGTAAGCTTTAGTGAAAAGCAAGTGACTGCTGTGATCGGTCCATCTGGGTGTGGTAAAAGTACTTTGTTACGTTCTTTAAACAGAATGAATGACTTTGTTGAGAACTTAAGAGTTGAAGGAGAGGTGCTTTATAAAGATCAAAACATTTATGCGCCCAAAATCGATTCTGCTGACATAAGAAGGCAAATTGGAATGGTTTTTCAAAAACCAAACCCATTTCCTAAATCTATTTATAAAAATATCACCTGGGGGCCACAAATTAATGGCTATGACTTTGACCCAGATGCACTTGTGGAAAAATGCCTTAAAAGAGCGGCTTTGTGGGACGAGGTTAAAGACCGTTTAGACGACTCGGCTCTTGCTTTGTCCGGAGGGCAGCAACAACGATTGTGTATTGCTAGAGCCATTGCAATGAATCCAGAGGTTATATTGATGGATGAGCCTTGTTCTGCTCTTGATCCTAAGGCCACCTCCAGAATTGAGGATTTAATCTTAGATCTTAGAAATCGCTACACTATTATAATTGTCACTCACAATATGCAGCAGGCGGCTCGAATTTCTGATGAAACGGCCTTCTTCTTTGACGGAGACTTGATTGAATTTGGGGACACCAAAGAGATTTTCACAAACCCTGTGGAGGAAAAAACTGAAGATTACATTACTGGACGCTTTGGGTAAGTAGAACTTGTTTATTTTTTTAAAATTTTTTACCATTTAATTTAGGAAAAGTAGTAATTATGGCTAAACATCTAGAAAACGAAATTGAAAAACTTAAAAATGCCGTCTTAGAGCTTTCTTCACTTGTTGAGGAAAGTGTTCATAAATCTGTGAAATCTATCAATGACAAAGACGAAGAGTTGGCAAGAGACATCATTGTTAAAGATCAGGTGATTGATAAAAAAGAAGTTGATGTGGAAGAGGAGTGTTTAAAAATACTAGCTCTGTATCAGCCTGTGGCCATTGATTTACGCTTTGTCATTGTGGCTTTAAAAATCAATAACGATCTTGAACGAATTGGTGACTTGGCTGTGAACATTGCGGAAAGATCAATCTTTTTAAGTAAGCAAAAAGATCTTTCAATGCCTATAGACTTTGTGACAATGTCTAAAAAAACCATTCAAATGCTTAAGCAGGCTATTGATTCATTAATCAAGATGGATGTGGACTTAGCTAACCAGGTTTGTTTAATGGATGATGATGTGGATGCCATTAATCGCAAGATGTACTCTTTTGTTTACGATCAAATAAAAGAAACACCTCAATTTGCAGAAACTCTGATTCACTTTTTATCGGTGTCTAAAAACTTAGAACGAATCGCTGACTATGCAACAAACATATCTATGGATGTTGTGTACATGATTGAGGGAACAATAGTTCGTCATCATAATATTGGTAAAAAGAACTAAATTGATTTTTTTAAAAGTGCATCTAAGCGGTCTGTTGATTTTTCTACAAACAGTCTTTTAAGCTCTTTTTCAACCAACTCCTTTGTGAGTGGTTTGATAAAAAAGCCATCAGCCCTCATGCATTGTGCAGCCACTTTTAGTAATTCTTCTTTATTGGCTGTAAGTAGAATGAACCTAATGTTTGAGAAGCTTGAATCTGAACGAACAATTTCTAAGAGTTTAATGCCATCAAGCTTTGGCATGTTGATGTCAGAAGAGATGGCTGCTAAATCTGAGTTTAACTTACTTTTTTCCTCTTCAATGACTTTTAAGGCTTCAACACCATTTGAGGCTTCAATCACTTTTAGTCCAAAGCTTTCAAAGATTTGTCTAACCTCTTTTCGAATCAGATCAGAGTCTTCGACGACTAATATAGTTTTTTTTTCTAAGTCTAGTTTCATGTAAATCCTCAATTGCAATTTTGCTGGTATTATTTTAATAATATTATTAAGATTTTTTAACAAAATTATGAGCTTCAGTTGGAATTCAGACATTTGGCAGGTAGAAGTTCCATAAATATGGAGGAAAGCCTTGAACTCAAAAATCTTAATCGTCGAAGATGATGCGTCCCAGCAGTTAATCATCTCCAAAGCGCTATCTGCAAATTATCAGCTCAGCCTAGTTGAGTCCTTTGCTAAAGCTATGGAGCTCATTGAAACAGTAAAAAACTTTGATTTGTTTATTTTAGACATTATGCTCCCTGATGGGGACGGGTTTGAGCTTTGCGCCCAAATCAGAATGCAAGAGCCTTTTGAGCATACGCCAGTCATCTTTTTGTCCTCAAAGGACGAGGTGAAAAGCAAGGTTCTTGGTTTTTCACTAGGAGCTGATGACTATATTGTAAAGCCTTGTGACCCTATGGAGTTAAGGGCTCGGGTTGAATCAAAAATTAAAAAAAACCAGGTGAAATCAAAGTCTTTAAGAAGCCTGACAGAGGGCAATTTGTTTTTTGATTTAGACCGTCAAAATGTGTATGAGAAAACCCCAGCCGGAGCGGAAAACGAGAAAATAGACCTAACACCTCTAGAATTTAAGCTTTTATATTATTTGGCAAAAAATAAAGATATTGTTTTTTCAAGAAACCAGATTTTAGAAGAGGTGTGGGGAGATCAAACCCATGTGCTGGATCGAAGGGTGGACACCGATGTGGCATCATTAAGAAAGAAGTTAGGTGCTCATAGCCACTATATAAAGTCTGTTCATGGTGTTGGGTACAAGTTCACGACTGACGCTAAGCGAAAAAATTAGGCTCAAAATCTTTTGAGCCTAAAATAATAAATAAAATCAGTAAATTACTTAATTTCTTTATGAACTGTGTGCTTTCTTAAGAAGGGGTTGTATTTCTTCTTCTCAAGGCGCTCAGGGTGTGTTTGAGAGTTTTTCTTGGTTGTGTAACGAGAAGGAGTTGCGCCTTGTGCGCGAGCTTCAGTGCACTCTAAAGTAATAATTCTTACTTTTCCCTTTTTCTTGGCCATTTTGTCCTCCAAAAGACGTAATTCTTAAGTACAAAGTCGAGTTTAATAGCATTGTCTGGATTATTTGACAACATATTATAATCTAAATGTACCAAATCAGGGGGGATCTGTGGAGCAAAAGCGTAAAAAACTAATAATTGATAAAAAATTTCAAGGCAGCTTTATTGGCATATCTTTAGTCTTTGCTATTACGGCCATTATTTTAAATTACTTAGCTATGTGGTTTGTTTTTAAATCTGGCGTGATGTTTAAAACCCCTCTACATCAGCTCACAGAAGCTGGTGATGACATTCAGTGGATGCTTCATATTTATTTTTTAATAAACATCATAATGTTTATTATTTTTATGCTTTGGGCAGGCATTGTAATGACCAATCAGGTGGCAGGTCCTTTATATCGTTTAAAAAACCATATGAGTGAGATCATGGAAACTTCTGACATTAGACCCTTTGTTGAAAGAAAAGGGGACCTGTACTTTCGTCCATTATTACATACTTACAACGAGTTTCTTGAGTGGATAAAAAATAAATCTTAAATTCGCTTTATATTAAGCCGATTTAGATTTTATGAGAATACCTATTGCCTTTAAATTAATTGCGATCACCCTGTTGCTACTATTAGCAGCGATTTTTCCTATTACTTACACCAGTACAGAGATGTTTCAAAATATTGCAATTGATAGAGAGAAGGACTCAAACCTTTCATATGCCTCTTCTCTAGCCACCCAAGTAGAAAGCTTAATGATCAACTATGTTGATAAAGTAAAGATGATCGCACCGGTGGTTATGGCGAAGCCTTCCGAAAAAAATGAGCGTATGGAAGACAGTTTTTATACGGATCGTGATCTTGTATCTATTGAGGTTTTGGACACCAGCTTAAGGTCAGTGGGAAAGAGGCTTGTTCAAAGTGAGTATTTAAAAAAGTATCAATTAGAAGAATCATACATTGAAGAGTTAAGAAAACAACAAAAGCTTACGGGGAGCTTTCCCTTCTCTAAAGTGTTTGCTGAAAAAATTGAAGTGATGAACTCATCGCAAAAAGGTAAGGCACCACTTTTAACAATAGCTGTTCCTTTGATTAAAGATGAAAAGCTAGGAAAGATCACTCATATAGCAGTTAGTGAAATTCGACTGGACCGCTTACAAGAGGCCTTTTCACTGCCTTCAGAGAAGTTGGTTTTTCTCGTAGATAAGTTTGGACATGCTCTGGCTCATCCCAAAGAGGAGTTTGTGTTTTCAGCAAGAGATATGTCGAACTTACCCATTGTAAAAAGCCTGTTAACGACAAATATAAATAAAGAGCAAAAAGAGTATAAACATCCCCAAACTGGCGAGAAACTTATTGGGGCCTATGTTAAAACCACTCTTGGTGTGAATGTCATAGCACAGGCTTCAGAGGATGTACTGCTTGAGGCCGCCCAAGCGGTAAAGATGCAGTCTTATAGGATTGCTGGGCGAATTTTAAGTATAGCTTTATTTTTAGTTTTTGTATTCTCGATGACTCTTACAAGACCTATTGAAAAGCTTGGGGAGTTTGCCAAAAAAGTGGCAAAAGGTGATTTTGAAGCCAAAACCAATGTCAAAAGTAATGATGAAGTGGGAATGCTCGCAAAGACTTTTGATGAGATGGTGGGCGGTCTTCAGGAACGTGATAAGTTTAAAAATGTTTTAAATAAGTTTCATGGTGATGTGATTGCCGAGGATTTAATGAAGGGTGATTTAGCTCTTGGGGGTTCTCGTAAAGAGGTCACGGTGTTTTTCAGTGATATTCGTGACTTCACTAAATTCAGTGAAGGACATAGCCCAGAACAAGTCGTAGCAATGCTAAATGAGTATTTTGAAATTATGGTATCGATTATTAATAAGTATAACGGCATTGTGGATAAGTTTATTGGTGATGCGATTATGGCCGCTTGGGGTATACCAGAGGCTACCCAGGAGGATACAACTCATGCAGTGCTAGCATGCTTAGAAATGCGTCAAAAGTTAAATGACCTCAATGAAAAACGTCAGGCCAGGGGAGAGACTCCTATTAAGGTTGGAATTGGACTGCATCACGGTTCAGTGATTAGTGGAAACATCGGTTCTGATGAGCGAATGGAGTTCACGGTTATAGGTGATGCTGTGAACACGGCTTCAAGAATTGAAGCCAGTACTAAATCTTTTGGTGTAGATTTACTAATTAGTGATGACATCGTTGAGCGCTTAACAAAAAAGTTTATGCTTGTAGAAGCTGGAAGAGTGGAAGTAAAGGGAAAATCAAAACCCCTCTCCTTATTCCAAGTCGACGGCTACCTAGACCACAACGGCGACCCCATCGAAATCAAAACCCCATGGTCTCACTACGAACCCGCCGACGCCGACAAAGTCAAAAAAGTCGGCTAACAACCCTCACAATTTTCCTGCCCCGTCCCAAAAGGTACGGACTACCTTTTCACACTCTGTCCCAAAAGGTACGGGACCGGTTTCAACTTGCCAGTGCAATAAACTTACCTCTGACTACTTCAGTTGGGGTAAGGTAGTCTAGTGTTTGATCTCATAAAATTTCAAAAGCCACTTTGTTTAGCCCTTTTTGAATTACAACTTCTTGATGTTCTTCAAAACGATCATTCATCCATTCAAAATAATTATCATATTTAGGTATGTAACATGCGATTCCGTTTGTAGGACAAGATATTGGAATTTTATCAGTAACTAACGTAGAAAAGTTATACTCTTCAACACGACTTACAAGGCCTGCCCTTAATGGATTTTGATAGATGTATTTATAAACATTATAATAATAATGTGGGTAATAAATAATTGAGGCCTTGTATGCACCTCCGAATACATGATTTATTCGTCTAGATTTCGAATTTACAATTCTACTGACGGATCTTTGGAGATACTGCATAACCACACCTAAATCATATTTTTCATGGGTGGTAATCAAGAGATGATAGTGATTATCCATCAATACAAAGGCATGGATCATAGATTTATACTTTTCAACTACCTGATTTAACTGTTGAATAAAGATTCTCCACATTACGTCTTTTGGTAGATGAAAGTTTTCTTTATTATTGGATCTAGCAATAACATGATAAGGATAACCAGGTGTGTAAATAAGTTTTTTCCTAGGCATATCTTTAAATAATGCAAAGCCAATACCATATTTTTTTTATTTAATAATATCTATTTAAAACTGGAAATTTAAAGTTGCTAATAAAATTTAGATATAGTCGTAGCTTTTTCTTTTAGATAAGAGTTCAAAAGATCGCACAACAGCTAATGGTAGTCCGTACCTTTTGGGATGGGGCGTAATGTGTGTTGGTGGCTTAGAAGTTGATTTCGAGTTGGAGGTTGAGGTAGTGGCCGCTGTATTCGACGGTGTTTGAAGTAAGACCTAGGTTTGAGGTGTTGTTTTCGGTGGCTTTGTATTTCATTTTGTCGAGGCGGTAGGTGTATCCAATTAGGCCCATCCAGTTTTTGCTCATTCTGTAGCTGGCTAGTAAACCATATTGATAACTTAGTTCTGATTCGACGGATTCACCATTGGGAGCTTTTCCTGAGGGCAGTCCGTAGTAGGCATGTGAGTGAACTTTAAGGCCGTAGTCTTTAGTAATAGGGTACCAGTAATTGAATCCAGCATGAGCCCCAAGTTGGCTGATAGTCTGCACATCGTATACTGTTGAGTCTTGAGCATTTAATACTGGGAGTTCTCTTGTGTAAAGACCTGCTGAAAAGTTGAGTTGATCAATTTCATAGGGCTTTATCATATAAGTTGTATGCACTTCAAGAGAGGGGAAGGAGAAGTTTTTTTCACCTAAATTAAAACCACTTAAATCGAACACACCTGATACGCCCCATGGAGAATCTTGATCTTTCCAGCCGAGGCCAAGCCTACCAGTTCCACCTAAGGCATCGAATTGTGATTGGCGGTTGTTTTCTAAGTCAAAGTTACTATAGTTGATCTGTGTGATTAAGTAGCTTGCTATAAAGTAGTAGTCTGTAGGCTTTGCAATAGAGTCTTTTAATATTTGCTGTTTTACAAATGCTGGATCTCTTCTTTTAGGGTTTAAAAAGTGTTCCAGTGTCATAATGTCAGAGGATTTTCTAAGAGGTGCTTTTGACATTAAAGAGAGTTTAAAATCACCACCATCAAAACTACTTAAGTCCACTTTGCTTTCTGTGATCTTTTTTACTCCCACAGTTTTCCAACCAGATTGAGTTTTTTGTTCAATTTTAACAAAGTTTTGTTTAGTATAATCTGACTGTGTCCACTCAATGACATCAGTAAATTCATTTTCTGGTTTTTTAAACTTTGGATTTTCAAGTTTAGGCCCAAGAAGTGCAAATACAGACTGATTACTTACTTCGCCTGCAATGTCCTTATAATATGGCTGAACACTCCAAGTATAAATGTCTGCCACTGGTAGCTCTTCTTCTGTTTGTGTACTTTGAAGATCTAATTCTTTTTCAAAGTTAGAGTTTTTAGCTTTAATTTTTAATTTATAAGTTGCAGATGGACCAGCTTGAGACCAACTAAAGTTGACTTTATGCTTTTGTGGGTTAGAGCTTTTTATTTTTGACTTATTTTTAGGTAAATTTAAAGCTAAGGCTTTATATTTTATGTATACGACTTCATCCGTACCCCATTTGCCAGGAACATCACGGGAGTCATAACTTCTAATTTTTAAGTTGTACTTACCGTAGGGCAGAGTGCCACTCCATTCTGCCGATGGAGTTGTGTAATTAAACTTTTCACCTTCATCATTTATAAAAAGTATCTCATAATAATTGGCATTTGCTACAGCTTCCCAAGAAATAGTTACAGTTCTGGATTCAACATTTTGTTGTTGTGCCATTAATGGAACTGAAAAACAAAATAAAAAGCTAAGCATCCATTTCATCATTGCACACTTATTCCTTTAAGCTTAGGAGGTGTGATGTTGCTCAGGTCTGGAACATTTATTTGTTTTTCAGCTGTTTTTTCACTGCTTCTGTTAAAGCTATCTACGGTTTTGATTTTGACAGTGTATGATCCGGGTTTTAAACCTTTAAGTGTTTTTTCTGTTTGGTTAGTCAGAGAGCTTGTCACTTTCGTGCCATCTGAATTGATCAGAGTTAGTTCATACTCTTTGGCTTTATCAATCTTAGTCCAGTTAATATAGACCTCTCCTGAGGCATTACTTTGAATAATGCTTTCATTTTCTGGTAATATTTTTGGCTCTGATAATAAAGGCAACATTTTTACATTGGCAGTGAACACCGGACTCATTGCCACAACTTTACCTTTAGAATTAAGCCCACGGACTCTAAAGCTATAATTATCATCTTTTGGTAGATTGAGTTTGTGATTGCTTGGGCTTTTAGCAGCAATCCATTCTTGTGATTGCTTGCTAGAATTGTTTTGCCAAGTAATTTCATATTTTATCTTTTTTAAAGAAAGAGGAGTCCATTTTAAATTCACATTTGGGGATTTAGTGATATACCATAATGTGTCTGTGTTTTTCATGTTCCACGACAAAGCAATAGACTTATTGTCTACCTTAAAGCTATTCCAAGTTTCATAGGCTGATTTTTGATCCCCATTAACACTAATTACAGTCCACTCATAGTTACCAGATTTAATATCAGCTAATGTGAAGTTAGTAGAAGGTGTTTGAAACTTTTGAATCGCATTAGTCGTAGTATCCCTTAGTATCAACTCATAACTTTTTGCAATTTTCTCAGGCTTCCAGTTAAAGCTTAATTTATTTTTAAATATTTCAGCAGAGTTTGTACTGTAATTATTTATTGGTGCTATTAAATCTGGGGACTTTAAAACTGTGGGCTCAATAACATAAAAACGAACAGTTTCACTTCTAAGAGCTTCCCAGTTTTTATTGACTTGAGTAAATCCAGTGATTCTTAGATAGTAGGAACCTTTATTGTTAATATTTAAATCCTGTAAAGAATCTTGTTGATTTAAATACTGTTTAATAAAGGGGGATTTAAAATCTGGTTTTTTTGAAACCTCTAAATAAAGCCTTTCCATAGAGCCCGGATTGATCCATGATGTGTATACTTTACTAGATTGAGACAAACTAATTTGTGCTTCTTGTAGTGGATGAATCACTTCAGGTGGAAGCAAATAATTGACCGTGTTAGTGTAAATTTTTGATTCCACATCTATGTTTTTATGTTTTCCGACCACTTTCCAATAAACTTTTCCGTTAGGAAACTTAGTCATCAAACCATTTTTTAAAAATTTATGCCCAACAGGTGATAAGCTTTGCCTGTCTTTTCCAACTAAAACTTTTAAGTTTGTTAAGTTTTTTATAGATTTCCATTTAACCACTACATTGTGTTTAATACTTGGGTGGAGCGACAAGCTTTCAGAGTGTTTAGGTTGAATAATTTGAAGAAGTTTTTTTTGTGTCTTCACACCTTTATCGCTTAATTCACCTGATGTGGTGCTATCTAATCTGACATTTTTGCCCGTGTTGTCTTTAACTGTTGCTTGTCCAGAAAATATATCAAGATTAATGTTATTATCTTTTGATTTTGATAAAGATAACTTAGCCTTATTCATATCAATTGTTTGATTGTTAGCTTTTACTTTTAAGTTGCTATTGTTTTCTACAACCACTTGTCCTTCAAGGTAGTTTAAGCTTAAACCGTCGCTGGCTCTTTCTAGAATAATCATAGACTGTGGCTCTAGCTCAACAACAGTATTGTCGTCATTAAATGCGATTTTTGCATATCCATTGTTAGATGTTCTAATGCTCTCTCCAGAGTAGAGCAGTTCGTTGCTTGATAAGTCTTGCCAAATTACTCGAGCCACAGGCTTTCTCTGCACCTCATTGGTATGACTTTTAAGACGAGCAATAGCATCGGTTTGTTTATTGCTCTTAGAATAAACTTTTTTTTGCGTAGAGTACCAAGCCTCTGTGGAAAACCAAATAAGGCCTGAAAAAATAATTGCTATAAGTATTCTTGTTAATTGAGATCTCATCACTAAACCTATCGGTACATAAACAAAAAAGCTCAAAAAATCTCGTTGCTTAGTGATGAAAAACTGGACTTTAGTTTACCATTTATTTCGAAGCTCTCGTATGGTTTTAAAACCCTCTTCGGGGCTAAGGTCAGGGTAGTGTTTTTGTGGGTTTAAAAAAGGACTTGTTTCTAGCTCAATGTCTAGTGTGGTGGGAACTGTGGGTTGATTGTTTTGTCTCAAATTTAGAATGTTGGCTTCTTCATTTTTTAAAGCATCGCTGACTAAATTATGATGGTGACAAAATTTTAGGTTAGTTTCTGTATACTCATGGGCACAATAAATTTTTGTGTCTTTAGGGAGTTCTTTAATAATTTCTAAAGAATTGTACATCTGCTCATAAGAACCTTCAAAAAGTCTGCCACAGCCCAAACGAAAGAGTGTGTCTCCGCAAAACAGTGATGACATCTCCGGACAGTAATACACTATATGCCCAAGTGTATGTCCAGGGGTATAGCTGACATTAAAGCTTAAGTTGTTTATTTGAACTTGGTCATTGTCTTTGACCCAGTGATCAACATTTTCAATGCGATGTTTGTCGTATTCAGGAGCGTAAACCTCACAATTATATTTATTTTTCAGCTCTTGAATACCTCCAATATGATCATGATGATGGTGTGTTATAAGTATTTGGGAAAGTGGTTTGTTGCCACAAAAATCAATCACAGGTTTACTTACTGCGGGATCTACACATATATAAGAAGAGTCCATTTCAATAAGAAAGATATAGTTATCCGATAACGCTGGGATTAAATGCACCTTCATGAGCTTTTTAACTCCTTTAAGTAGTTTTGTATGACGGGCTTTAAACCATCATAAAGTGATTCACATATTAATGCATGACCTATGGAAACCTCTTTGATTTCAGGAATTTCAGACACTAAATAATTAATATTTTTTAAATTTAAATCATGTCCGGCATTAATTTCAATAGACTTTCTAGAGGCAAGAACAGCTGCTTTTTTATAAACTTTAATGGTTGGTTCAATATCTTTAGTATTAAAATCCTGTGCATACTTTTCTGTGTAAAGCTCTATTCGGTCCACTCCAATTTCAACAAGTGTTTGTAAGTCCTGTTCGGAAAAATCATAGGGATCAATAAATACAGACACTCTTTTTGTGTGTGGTTTTATTTTGTTTACAACTTCTGTAAGTATATCTTTATTGTCATAAGCCTTCCAGCCGGCATTTGAGGTGATGACATCAGGCGGGTCGGGGACAAGGGTGCACTGTTCTGGGGTGATATCTTTAATCATTTGAATGTAGTCCTGGCTGGGATAGCCTTCAATATTAAATTCTACTCTTTCAGCTTCGGGAAGACTTTGAAGGAGGTCATTTATGTCGTATACGTCTTGTTTTTTAATGTGTCTCTCATCCGGCCGTGGATGCACTGTGATGCCTTGAGCCCCATAGCTAATGATGTCTTTGCAGACTTGAATAAGGTTGGGCATATTGCCACCGCGGGCATTTCTTAATGTAGCAATTTTATTTACATTTACACTTAATTTAGTCATTTATTATCCTTAAGATCTTTTAAT
>JAKUPT010000007.1:41099-67136 GCA_022450595.1 Bdellovibrionales bacterium | reverse complement strand
GCTTTTCAATATTTAAAACATCAGAAAGAACTTTTTTAGCGCCTTCAGCCACGGCGTAGTCACTTTCTAGTTTTTTTGCAAAAGCCTCTGGTCCATCAAGCCCCACTGCCGCTCCTGTGTTGGCAAGACGCTGAACAATGTTACCGGCCACATAAAAGCCCAAGGTGTCCATACCCAAACGAATAGTTACTTCTCTTGCAAAGCGTGGGTCTTTTAAGGTTTGACGAAACTTTGTGGGTTTAAATGCTGAGTTTTCATATTGACCAAAAGGCACATCAAAAAACTGCACACGGTATTGGCCCGTGCTAAAATCTTGTTGTTTAAATAAAATTCTTCGAAACACATCACCTTTACTGTTTTGAACCACTCTAAAGTAGCGGCCTGGTTTTTCAGCGCTGTCTTTGTCACTTAAAAAGCCTGCGTTTTGAATGCCCGTTAAAGGCTTTACATTGTTGTTAGACCAAATTGGGTGGTCTTTATGGTATGTGCTTTTAATTTCTTCTTGAGTTAAATGTAAAAAACGATCGAAATATGATTTCAACATTCCGCCGTTATTGTTTCTAAACATATAGGTATCGGCCTCTTGCTGAGCATTGGCCAGCAAGGAGTGAGGCACAACAAGAAGTAGGGATAAAAATAAATTTATAAACCTCTTAAACAACATCATCTTATGCTCCCTCCGGGTAGAGGCCACGTATCATTTCTTCAGTGCAGTTGATTTGATAAACCTTTTCACACTGTTCTTTCGAAATTTTGAAAGCTTCTTTTTTCTCACGAGCGTTATAATTTTTGAGAACAT
Source organism: Bdellovibrionales bacterium (assembly GCA_022450595.1). Lineage (GTDB taxonomy): Bacteria > Bdellovibrionota > Bdellovibrionia > Bdellovibrionales > UBA1609 > JAKUPT01. The sequence goes on along the minus strand of JAKUPT010000007.1, from coordinate 66,337 downwards.
CAATGATGGCTGCGTGAATCACATTGATCAAATTTCTATTAGCTTCAATGTAGTATTCTTTTTCGCCTTCGAACTGCCTCATCTCTTCTTTCATGGAAAGCACAAGATCGAGTGAGAACTCTCGTTCCATCATATATTTATCAAGCCCTTTCTTGCTTTTATTGACCCCGTAAAATACTGCTGCTCCACCAAATACTACGGCTCCATATTTAAGCCCGACTTTATATAGGCTTGTTAATGAGAACTTACCAAAAGCTCCTGGCTTTTTTATTTTGAAACGATTGTCTGGTTTATAACCATTTATTTTATGAATAAACTTTACAACTAGAGTTTCGAGCATCGCACCTACACCAGTTCCAACACCAAAGTAATACGAATACTTCATAACATCTTCAAAAAATGAAGCGTGTTCATCGTACAATCCTGACAATAAATTGTTATAAGTTCTGGTTTGCCTAATTGCCTCTAAGCGCTTTTTACCGTTTGCATATATTTTATCACTGTATTCATACATCAAACCTTGATTGTGGTTTAGAGTATAAGTAATTCTATTTAGCATATAATCTAAGTTGGTAAAGTTGTCGCTGATATTAATGATTTTATAAACTCCATAGTACATATAAGGAGATTTCTCAAAGCCTGCCGGCAAAGATGACCTTGGAGCTTTTATAATCCAACAGTTTTCGGCGTTAATTATTTTTTCTGCATAGTTGTCATTATGACATCTGTAAAAAGCAAAAAGCTGCTCTTCTCGCCATATCATCACACCCAGAGAGTGCTCACCACCACGATATATGAAATTACCACCGTCATCAAAAGGAATCACATTACCTTTGTTGACAGCCTCTTGAAACTTGTCGAAAGAGATGGCGTATTCGCTGTTCGTGATAAAATCCACAAGGCCCGTATCAATAGGCTTTAAAGTAAGAGTCGGGTCTTTTTGTAGAGACTTAATATTATAAAAGTACTCACTGTCCTCATTTTCAAAAATAGTAACAACTTTTTTGACATGATATTTTTGCGTGATATCTAAGTTTTTACCTAAAACTTCGCCGGCAAAAAAGCTAATTAAGTTGCCATTCTCATCTTCAGCACTTTGCCCTACTTGAATAGGTATAAAAATTTCTTCACCACTTGAGCTCTCTAGTAATGCTCCACCAAACCCAACAGCTTGCAACTCTCCAGAAGGAGTTTCGGCTGTTGCCAAGTCATTTATGTTTGTTTGAACTCTAGTTGTTAAATAATTTTTGGACTCCTCAGAGATCACTAAAGAGGAAAAGCCCATCTCATTGATTGATATTTTATCGCTCGACACTGAATTCATATTAAAATTTAACATTGAAAAGTATTGAGATTTTTCGACTTCTGAAGTTTTACCTAAAAGTATTGGAGAAACAGTTTCAAAGAATAGTCCCATTTGTAAGGCTTGCATAAGTTGTTCTTTAATTGGTTCTTCTAAGTTCACAAGCTTCGGTTGTAAATTATTAACAGAGTTTTGAATGAACTGAGTGTATTTTGAATGATCAATCGTAGGATTGTCAGAGATTCTTTTAGCGTTTTCACGAATCTCATAAACGTGATTTAAAATCGCTTCATCTTTTATTTGGGTTTGAGCGTACTCAGTGATTTGAGACCATAGACTATCATTTGCCACTTGGGCGAACGACATGCTGGTCATTAATAATAATGAAAGAGAAATTAGAATTCGAATGACTTTCACAACCACCTCATCACGTTAAAGAACACATCACTGGGGGCGGACCACTTAAATCAAAGGGGGGGGATGACTTAAATGGACCTGGATAAGTCCACTTAGCCCCAGCAATCATTGTTCGTAGTCTTTAATTGCAAGCCCAATACCATTTGCCGGTAAGTTATCAAACAATGCGTTAAGTAGTTGAAAATCTAATGCTTTTAGTAAAAATTACTGTTTTCAAATACAGTTCTCTAATTGGCCCAATAAGCGGGGGTTATTTTGAGTTCAAAAACTGTCTAACTTTTTGACAGACCTTGCGACATTTTTTGTTAAAATTTAAGGGACGGACACTTCCCAGGTTTGGTGACGGAGTCTTTTAATACGGCTTGCCTTCTGTTAAAACAACAATGTCTATCCTGTTGTTTTTGCTAGAATTTTTTGGATATATGGGTTTTGAATTTCCATAAGATTGGGAACTCAATTTTTCAGGATTTATATTATGCACCCTTAAAAAGTAGCGCAGAACTTGTGAGGCCTGTAAGGCCGAGTAATCCCAAGGGTTATCCACACCTTGAGGATATTTGGAATCAAAATTATGAGCCTCAATGACTATGGGTGAATTTTGTTTTTTTAACAGAGGGATCAGTTCATTAAAAAATCGAACGGCCTCTGGGGTGAACTTTAAAGAGTTTTTTGCAAATACGGAGTTTGAAAGCAGACTTAAGCGAAGGCCCCACTCCATATTTGTCATTTCTTGCAAAAACTTTGAGATCTCTTCAGAATTTGCCACCTCTTCAAGTTGTTTCTCTATTTCTTGCAACTTCTCCGCACTGGCTGTGTTGGCGGCTGAGTTGTACTGATGAATGGGGCTGTTGATGGGCGAGTCATAGTTGATATGCTGGTTAGGCCCCTTTTTATCAGTGCCACCACCGCCACCCAGAACTGCCATCTTATACATGTATTTTTTAACAGAGTTTTCGAACTCTTTTTGTTTTTTTTCATCGGAATTAGAGGTGGCAAAAAGAACCACAAAGAAGGCAAACAACAGCGTTATGAAATCAGCATAGGAAACCAACCACCGCTCATGATTCTCTTCTTCGTGATGTTTTTTTGCCCGCCGTTTTACACTCATAGTTCAATTTCGTTATTGTAAGACAAAGCCTGTTGCTTAATCACTGTGATTGGATGGTTTTTAGCAATAAAAACACCCGCCTCTAAAATCATTAATTTGTTTTGAACAATGCTCTCAATTTCATATTTGATTTTGTTACCAATGGGTAAAAAGATTAAGTTGGCACTGGCCACACCATAAATGGTGGCCACAAAAGCAATAGCTATACCTTGGCCAAGCTGACTGGTGTCAGACAGGTTGGACATTACATGAATCAAACCCAGCACCGCACCCAATATACCAATGGTCGGAGCAAACCCACCAGCGTCAGTCCACACTTTGGCTTTTCTTAAAAGCTTGGACTCCATTACGTCTATTTCACTAGAAAACACCTCTTCAATGATCTCTGGTGGAACACCATCTACAATCATACGAAACACCTCAGTCATAAAGGGTTCAGAGAAACCTTTTAGTTTTTTTTCTAATTGCAAAGGCGACTCTTTTTTAACAAGTTCTGCCGCCGAAATGATTTCCGTGGATATTTTTTGCCTTTGAGTTTCACTGGTTTTTTTTACTGCTCGCTTTAAAAGCGAAAAGCTGGCTTTGACCTCAGACAAAGGATGCGTCACAAACACGGCACCCATCGTACCGGACAACACAATCACAAAGGCCGTAAACTGAAGCAAACTACTAAAGTGCCCGCCCTCTAAGGCGTTACCAAGAAGAATACCACCAATACCAACAATTAACCCTATGAGAAAAAAACGATCTTTCATGTACTGCCTTTAGAAGTGACTTAAGTTCTTTTGACGAGCAAAACTTAAGTCATTAGTTGTGATTCTGAGTCGTCTGATTAAAAACTGAGAAAGTGACTGATAAAAGTCTTTAGCTATGTTCACGTCAGATTCTAATGCTTTTTTTAAATCATCATAATTAATGCTGACGATGTCAGACTTTTCAATAGCTACAGCAGAGGCTGATCTTTTTTCGTTGTCTAAAAAGCCCATCTCGCCAAAATGGCTTCCGGTTCCAAGCACGGCCACTTCTAGGTCGTCACCGTCTTTTGTTTTTTGCTGAATGCGAACGGATCCAAAATTAATGACATACATGGCCTCAGAGGAGCTTCCTTCTGAGAAGATGATGTCGCCGGCGTTGTAGGTTTTCATCTCAGCGACTTCATTAATCACATTAATTTCATCTTCACTAAGTGTTTTAAATAAATAGACATTTTTAAGAAGGTTCATTTTTTGACTCATGCTGTTTTCTCCTGATGTAAACTCTCTTAAATTTTATCAAAGGGCTCACATAAAAGACAACGAAACCTCACGGGTTAAGACCTTTGTAATGCTTGCAACCTATGGTGGGGTTTAGTTACACTGTGGTGGCAAGAGAGGTCGACTCATGAAAATACTAATTACTGGAGCCACGGGCTTTATTGGCTCGTGGATGTGCAAAAAACTATATAAAGAAGGTCATCAGATCAAAGTCTTAAGTCGTCCAAGTAGCGACCTCTCTGAACTTGAATCGATTGAGTATGAGAAAGTTGTTGGTGACATCACAGACCTCGACTCACTCATATCAGCTACAAAAGATGTGGACAGCGTTTTTCATCTGGCAGGGCTTGTGGGGTATTCAAAAAAAGCTCGGCCTTTGATGGAAAAGGTCAATGTGCTGGGAACTCAAAACGTCATTACAGCCTGTACAGCAAATAACATTGAGAAGATGCTTTACTTTAGTTCTGTTGTGGCTATCGGCTCAAGTTTTGATAAAACAAACATTTTAAATGAAAACTCTGAGTATAAAATTGGTCATTTAAACTTAGGTTACTTTGAAACCAAGAAAAAGGCTGAAGAGCTTGTGGTTCAAGCCTATAAAGATCATAAACTTCAGCCAATCATTGTAAACCCCACAACTGTTTATGGTCCAGGTGATAGCAAAAAGGGCTCTCGCAAAACTCAACTTAAAGTGGCTAAAGGCAAGTTCCCTTTTTATTCTTCAGGAGGCGTTAATGTGGTGTCCATTCATGAAGTGATCAATGCCAGTTATAAAGCCTTTATGGGAGCTGCTAACCCTGGTGAACGCCATATCTTGGCCGGAGAAAATATCACGATCAAACAACTATTTGACCTCATTGCAAAGCACGCCGAGGTAAAACCTCCACATATCTATTTACCCAACCCGATACTTCATGCTATCGGGAAGGCCGGAGATGCTCTAGAGGCTATAGGTAAGTCTGGTCCACTTAATTCAGAAAATGCGTGGACGGCCACTATGTACCATTGGTTTGATTCTACAAAGGCCCAAGAAAAACTTGGATTGAATGTGGTTTCTGCCGATGAGTGCATCAAACAGAGTGTTGATTGGATGATAGAGAACAACTACTTATAACTATGACAGCTGTTTATAATTTATTTTTAAAACTTTTTTTAGCACTTATATTCTTTGCCCTAGGTCTGCTCTCGGCCTTTATGGGCTGGGTGCTACTTCATGCTCCGGATGTTCATAGCTTAAACACTTGCATTGTTTCAAGTATGAACCAAGTTGAGCTTTGTGACAAAAATGACAATTACGTTCACTTACCTATGGTACCTCAACACCTCATTGATGCCTTAGTTGTTAATGAAGACTCCACTTTTTTTCAACACAGTGGGTTTGATTTTTATGAAATCCGGCAAAGCATAAAGCAAAACATAAAGCGCATGGAGTACTACCGGGGGGCCTCCACATTGTCTCAGCAGTTAGTCAAAAATGTGTTTTTACACCAAGAAAAGGACTTAGCTCGCAAAATAAAAGAAGTCTATCTTACCTACAGTCTCGAAAAGCACTTTAACAAAAAACAAATTTTGGAAAAATACCTTAATGTCGTGGAGTTTGGACCAGACATCTATGGACTAAAAGCTGCTGCCAATTACTATTTTGACAAAGCCCCAATTGATTTAAATGTTCTAGAATCGGCTTATTTGGTGTACTTACTTCCCAACCCTAAGGGACACAGTCAAAGCTTTCATAAAAAACAGCTCTCAAAACATGCAAAAAAGCGTATTCAGCTCACCCTTAGGCGACTACTAAAATACCGAAAAATCACAGAAGCTAAGTACATGGTGGCCAGCTCTCATATAAATGAATTTCCCTGGCGCGGGGTTTCGCTAAATATCATACATCAGATTCAAGATATTTATTCAGAGGATGAAGAGTCATTATAAACACTTTCCATGACTCTTTTTTTGATAAAACTATAAGACAAATAAGTTAAAAATAAACTCATACAAAACAATAAACTTAAGTGAATATAAAACTGCATTGATAGAGTGCCGGCCTGTAACATTCTTAAACATTCCGTAACGTGTGTTAGTGGTGATAAGTAGGCTAAAGCCTGTACAGCTTTAGGCATAATTGAAAAAGGAAAAAATATATTTGAAAAGACAACAACTGGAAGCATGATAAATATATGATGCTTAGTAAAAGTCATTTCAGACTTTGAAAAAGACAATAAAAGTAAAGACAAAGCAGAAAAGCACCAGCAGTTTAAAACAATAATAACAATTAAATATAAAAAATAATTTAAATTATAAACACTTAATACACTCAGTAAAACCAAGCTCACCATGCTGGCTAAAAAGCTTTTAGTGACAGACCATATTAATTCCCCGGTATAAATATCATCTATTCTTAGCTGCGTGCTTAAATAAGTCACAAGAGACTTTTTGCTTCTAAACCGCTTTAATGAATTCCAAGCCGACTCCACAAAGGCCGTCTGCAGGCCAATAAGAGCTAATATGGAGGGCATAAAAAATTGGGTGTAAGAAAAGTTTTCTGAATTTATAAGCTCCGCCAACAGCATTGCAAAAGCGTAAAAATAAATGAGTGTTTCAAAGATTACTGAGGAAAAAAAGTACAGAAGACCTTTTTTAAAAATTAAAAAATTACGAACAAAGATTGTTTTTGAATTCTGTAGAGTTTCACGCAACCCTATTTTGCTGTTTTTTAGAGTTCCATCCAATGTGTTCATAATGCGCTTTCTCCAGTGACAGAATTATAAACATGAGTATAAACATCTTCTAAATGTGGTTTTCTTAAAACCATATGCTCTGAAGATATGATTTTAAATATTTCTTGAGGATCTTGATGTTCTGACAAGTACACACAAATTTTATTATCTATGACTTTATAATTAAGCTGGTTTTTGATTTTTGACACAAAATAAGTAATCTCTTCAGGAGTCACCTGGTACTGTATAATTTGATGACCAATATAGCGTTTGATTAAACTTTTTGGCTCCCCCTCACAAATAATTTCTGATTCACTAAAAAAGATCACTTTATCTAGCATATCTTGAATTTCAGAAAATCTTCTGGTGGTTATTACAACAGAGATGTTTAGACTCTTAATAAAATTTAATAAATTTTTAACTTTTTGAAAGTTCTTGCTCTCCATATTTAAAAACGGCTCTTCAATAAAAATCACTTTTGGCGAATGCACTGTCGCTTTAATGATCGAAAGTAAGTTTTTTTGCTCTATTTTTAAATCTCTCGGAAACTTGTCAGCATAGTCTTCTAGGTGCACCTTTCTTAAGGCGTCATAACTTAGAGTTTTCGCCCGCTTTGAGTTCACACCATTGGCTCTGGCGTATATATAAATGTTTTCAAAACATGTTAGCTCTAAATCTAAAGCCCCTTTTTGAGGCACATAGGCTGTGAGTTTTTTTATTTCATATAGATTTTTTTTAACACTTAACCCATCAATAAAAACTTCGCCGCGCTCAAAAGGGTAAAGCCCAATCATTTTTTTTAATAAATTTGATTTTGTTTGTATGTTAGGTCCGTACAGGGCCAGGGCTTGGCCTGAGTTTAAAGTGAAACTTACACCTGAATTGTCTTTTTTATTATCTTCGACAAGTCCTCTGACTTCCAAAATGTTTTTTTGCAAAACCAAACCCCTTTAACCATGACCTCCCATTAAAAAGGGTTCATGGCTTGTGTCCTCTTGAATAAAGTGGTCAATAGAAGCAAAGTAGTCTTCAATTAAAGAGATCATATCTCCGCGGTCTTTGGTTTGAAATACCTGCTTTCTAAATTGAGCAGATCCAGGGTATCCACTGGAAAACCAAGCTGAAAACTTTCTAAGCTGCAATTGACTCAATCTTTCATCACAGTGCTCTTCTAAATAATACCTTAAGCGACCAAAGAGTTGGCTAAAATCTTTACGAATAGGACTTTCCTCTAAAGACTTTTGTCGGTTGTATAACTGCATAGCTTGTAGAAATATCCATGGGTTTTTTAAGCAACCTCGACCAATCATTACCGCATCACAACCGCTCTCATTGAGTCGGTTCATGGCTAAGTCTGCGGACACAATGTCGCCATTTCCAATGATGGGTATTTTACTGGTTTGCTTTACTTCTTGTATGTAATCCCACTTGGCGAGCCCGGAATATCCTTGAGATCGTGTGCGTCCATGAATGGCCATCCAAGTGATACCTTCATCATAGGCCACCTGGGCCACTTCGGGAGAGTTTTTGCTGTGCTCATCCCAACCCGTTCTCACTTTAATGGTTACAGGAATGGAAACCGCTGATTTTGTGGCCCGCAAAACATCACGCAGACGAACTAAGTCTTTAAGTACCGCTGAGCCTGCTCCCTTTTTTACCACCTTAGGCACAGGACAACCAAAGTTAAGATCTACAAAGTCAGCGCCCATGTCCTCACAGACTTTTGCGGCCTCACCAAGGCTTTCTAAATCTTCACCAAAGATTTGAATGCCGACTGGGTGCTGACACTCATCAAATTGCATAATTCTTTTGGTCTTTTCACTGCTATATTTTAATCCGTTGGCTGAAACAAGCTCTGTTATAACCGCTCCACAGCCCATTTCGCGCATAAATGAGCGAAAGGCCCGGTCTGTAATACCGGCCATAGGCGCTAATAAGAATGGGTTTTTTTTGAGCTCATCTACTAAGTCCATATCTGGGCTTATATGTCAGCATTTTTGCAGTTTCAACCGATAATTTCTAAACATCTGTGATCTGGAAATCTTTCTAGATACAACCTGTAAAATCATTTAATAGAGTTTGAAACAGCTCAAACAAGCGATCCTCAAATACCTTTTTATGAATAAAGGCAATTCTGTCGTATGTTCTATCAGCTTTGTTATCCTGAGAGTACATACACTCTTGTGAGCCACAAGCCTGCTGAGCTGAGTAGTCCACTTTGCCATTGATCCATTTTTTATAAAAAACAGATGATGTTGATTGTGTTATCAAGTATTCGTATGTGTCGTTATTCACCCATTTTTTAACCATTAAACTCTGATCTTTTGTATAATTGATGAGTACTTTCTGGCCTGGTCTCTCATATCGAATTTCAACCTTAGACCTAACATTTATATTTTCATAAAACTTATATAGAGAAGGATGATTCGCAACAAAGCCTGTAATTTCTAAAACTTTCAAGCCATACCGACAGGAATAAGAAAGTAAAGATTTTGATGAATCAAAATGTGCTGTCAGATCCACCTTACCAATAGATCTATGATAGATTCTATAAACACTTTTGTTTTGTGAATAAATATATAGCTCATTGGTAAATTCACTCATTTGATTTTGATAATCAAACTTAAAATTATTAAATACATCATTCACATCATTAAGCTTTGCATGTGAGGGAGAAGTTAAAATAAAAATAAGTTTAATCAGAATCACGTTGATCAAGTATTTTTCCTTCTTTAGCAGACTGAAGTAATTGTTCTAATTTATTGGTTACAAAGTTTGTATCTGAACCTTGCTTAACTTTATTAATTAAAACGATAAAGTCTTCTATTAACTTTTTGTTGTTTTGTTGAATAATGGCCTCAGAGGCTTGTGGTAGCAACATCTCTAAGATCTTAAAAACATAAGAATAAGTTACTGATAAACTTTGTATAAAGTACGCGTTTAAAAATACAGAAAAGTCCAGCCGAGAAATATAACTCATTTGACTGCCGTGATAGACCATAAATTCAGGAGTTGTGTTGCTGTAATTAGCAACTAACTTAATGTCAGCTCCCTTATAATTGGAACCATAATTAAAGTCACCGATGGAAAATCTTGTTTTTGACATTTTTTTTATTGAAAGCTGTAATAATTTTGATCTGTTATCAAGCTCTACAGATATAAACGACTCACCTTGCGAGTCAAAAACAACAAAGCGATTTATGTTTTCATTTGCAATCACTTTATAGCCAAAAAACTGTTGATTTCCCGAGAACACATGCACCCGACTAACATCTACTGACAAGCTTTTATTGCCTTGAAGCAAATAATCTTTTGCGCTCACCGAAGAATCTGTCAATTGAATCGATTCCTTAAAAACACTGGGTTGAGAACAGATTGAGTAATAAGCACTGGCTTGGTTTGATGAAGATAAAACTTGGTATTTTAAAATCTCTTTAGACTTGATGTCTTTACTATGGCAAAAGTCCGTAAAGTTTTTTTCGTACAAAATAAGACTGTTTTCATTGGCTTTCTTTAGATAATTTGTCTCTAGTCTTCTAATGGTACTTTTAAAATCAATATAAAGACTTGAAATCAATTGCTGAACCACTTGTTCATAGAGGGCTTCTGCACCAATTAAGTTTGACACTCCAAGCTTTTCTGATATTTCTGCTTTCTTTGCTGGCTCTAAAGCTTTCAGCTCTTCAATGCTCAATGTATTTTGAGCAAACAAAATTCCTGAAAAAAGAAAGCTTATGATAAAAACGGTCACTCTAGTTCTGCCTTGATGTATCTGTTTTCTGGCAAGTAGTAGAAGTTTATCATTTGAGACTTAAAGCTTAGATCTTGTTGTGCAAAATCGTTGTCCAAACTAAATTTAACTCGAAAAAATAATTTACTCTTTAAATGCTGATTTTCTAATTTAAAAGAGGGAAGGCTTAAGCCAAAGTTTATTAAATCTCGCAAAGGAACGTAATGTACTGGAACGCTTTGAAGGCCATCTCCATCCATTTCTATTTTAACAACGACATCTTCATAGGACCTATAAGACTCAAGCTCCGGAAATTTTAAATGGATTCTTTGCCAAAAACTGTAATTGTAATCACTTACAATATTTGCTGAAAAAGCTTGAAAAAATTCCGTTAAGTCTTGTACTGGAGGAGCTGGAGTTTCCGGCTGTGCCTTAGGCTGACCGATAATTTCAGCAGACAGAACAACTATAAGTTTAGAATTGTAACTTTTCTCTGAACTTCCTATAAGCCAATTTAAACCAGGCAACCGGCTCTCTCCGTCAAATTGCTCTTTAATATTTTCTTTAAAAATCCTCCTAGGCACTCCGGAGCTCAAAATATAGTCATTGTAGACATTTATGCTTTGTACAAGTGACTCTTTATTTTCAGAAGGAACAGAATAATTTAAGCTGAAGTTATTAACTCGAACTTTTGTCTCCCCCTGATCCTCTACTAATTGAACACTTCCACCAATTGAGAGCCCCGCGTCCTCGGTTTTAACTTCAAAAGATGAGCCTGCATCTCTGTATAAAGTTTCTTTTTTAGAAATACTAATTGAAGAAAAGTTTTCTTGCTCAAATGGAAGACTTAAAACCTCCATGGCTTCTGCAGATGACTTTGCCAGATCTAATTTTATTCTTAATAAATTTGTCGTCAAATTTCCTAAGCCCACCAATCCACTTATGGCTCCGGTTGGTTGAGATGGAATCTCTGATGGAGAGGTTGATGGAGTGTATGTTCTAGCTTCGCCATAAGCATTAAGACCAATTTCTTTTAATTTTGACTCTTTAATTTTATAAATCATTAAATCAAATTTAATGCGCTTTTTTAAATGAAACGAAGTCATTCGGTCGTAATGCTGAAGCATAGTGGTGACATCTTGATTGGTAATCCCATACTCATTGTCCGGTGTAAAAAAGTATGAAATCTCTTGTATAGAGTCTTTTGCAATTAAAAAACCACTTTGCTGATTAATATGAAAAAGTTCACTGCCGGTTATGGCCTTCTTAACATATTCTGCAAGTTCCGAGGCCGCTGTATTTTTAGGATAATAAACACATAACTTTCCAAAACAGCCAGAATCTTGTGCATAAACAGAATGTGCGGAAAAAAATAGAAATAAGACTAGTAAAAAACGATACATTGCTCCCCCCAAGACCCTTTACTTTCTGTCATATGCTTAAAAACTAAGCCATATAAGAAAGGTCTTTTGTATATTTTTTAGACTTATTAGGGAGCAAATACGGTATAAAACAAGTGTTACCTATGTGATCGGAACAAATAAGAGTTAGGTATTTTGATTTTTGAAGCATTTTTGAGGGGCCAGCCTTCGCTAAAGCTTCGGCTTGGCAACTTTCACTGAAGTGAAAGTTGGTGGCTCGGGACGGAATTGAACCGCCGACACAAGGATTTTCAGTCCTCTGCTCTACCGACTGAGCTACCGAGCCATAAAATAAGAGTCATTATAGGTATATTTTGTTATATCATTAGTCAAACGCTAATATGGTCGGCGCCGCTGTTAAACGGCGCACAACAAAAACTTAGGCCTTATCAAGTGCCTGTTTTAAATCATGAATTAAATCTTCTTGGCTTTCAACACCTACACTTAAGCGGATTAAAGTGTCTGAAATGCCCAGTTCTTCGCGCATTTCTTTAGGAATACTTGCATGGGTCATAATGGCTGGATGCTCTACTAAAGACTCCACACCACCTAAGCTTTCTGCCAATGAAAAAACTTCTACACTTTCTAAAAAAGTTTTTGCCGCCTCTAAACCACCTTTAATAAAAAAGGTCACCATGCCGCCATATCCCGACATTTGTTTGCGAGCCAATTCATGTTGTGGATGTGACTCAAGACCTGGGTACAATACCTTTTCAACTTTCTCATGAGCTTCTAGATATTGAGCCACTGCCATGGCGTTTTCTTGATGAGCTTTCATTCTCAAAGGCAAAGTTTTAAGACTTCTCAAGGCCATATAAGAATCAAAGGGAGATTGTACGGCTCCCACCGATTTTTGCAAAAAGTAGATCTTTTCTGACAACTCTTTATTCGCTGTCACAACCACACCACCGATCACATCGGAGTGACCACCAATAAACTTAGTGGCGGAATGTACAACCAAGTCTGCACCTAAGCTCAGTGGTTTTTGAAAGTAAGGGCTCATAAAAGTGTTATCAACAGCTACAAGTATGTTTTTAGACTTTGCCATTTTACAGATCGCTTCTATATCTGCCATTTTTAGTGATGGATTGGTTGGTGTTTCAAGCCAGATGAGCTTGGTCTTATCAGTAATGGCTGCCTCTAGATTTTTAGTGTCTCTTAAGTCCACATAGTTAAATTTTAAATCAAACTGTGTGTATACTGAGTTAAACAGTCGAAAGGTGCCACCATACATATCATCATTAGCAATGATCTCATCACCAGATTTTAAAAGTTGCAGTACAGTTGACGTGGCGGCACAACCTGAAGAAAAGGCATAGCCATAATCAGCTCCCTCCAAAGCGGCAATACACTTTTCATAAGCCTCACGAGTTGGATTTCCTGCACGTGAGTAATCATAGTTTTTAAAAACCCCAGGAGATTCTTGAACAAAGGTTGAGGACAAACACACTGGAGTCATAATTGCTCCATTAGATGGGTCTGGACTTTGTCCTGCATGAATAGCTAAAGTTTCAAAGCCGTATTCTTTTTTCTTCATTTAATGTTCCTTTAGTTTTGATGATGATAATCAGATTTTTGGTTCAATATGATCTCTTTATCCAAGTGATCTAATAACTCAAAAAGCAAATCCATGGGGTCTTCGCCTTCAAACCCATACTCTTTTAAAAGTTTTGCCACTTCTTCTTTTGAGTTTTTTTGTGATTCAACTGCAATTTTTAGTCGTAAAATTTGCTCTGTTGATAATTGTGGGTACTTGCTGTGTTTTTCTAGCATTTATCATCCTTTGAAAAAGTGCCATGCAATGATGCAAAATGAAACAGTCCATAGATAAAAAGTAAATACCTCTAGACGCCCCTTTTTAACAAAATGCAAGACCACTTTCAATCCAATTAGGCCGAAAACAAAGGCTGATACAAAGCCGACAGACATAATTGTTATAAACTCAGAGCTCCAATGCTCAATATCTTTAAATTCAAGTAATGTGGCACCTAAAATAGCTGGAATGGATAACATAAAGCTAAAAAGTGATGCTGTTTTTCTTGAAAGACCGACTAAAATGCCTGTAGCAATTGTAGATCCGGCACGACTGATACCTGGAGCGATAGCTCCACCTTGTGCTGTACCAATAACTAGAGCATGCCACCACTTTAAATTTTCCAGACCATCGAGACTAAAAAAATCATCTTTTTTGTCTGCCATCTGCTTATTGCGGGTAAATAATAGAATTAATCCCGTAATAAATAAGAAGATTCCCACAGCAAGTAGACTTTGAAAGAGTCGCTCAAACATATCTTTAAGAGTAAAACCAATGATTGCCGTTGGAATACTTCCAATAAATACCATTAAAAATAAATTTGCCCCTTTATTGATTTTTTTAGTTTTTAAAAACTGAATGAGATCATATATAACCTGCAGAATTTGCTGCCTGTAGACCACAAATACCGAAAAAAGTGTTCCCATATGAACAGCTATATCAAAAGCTAACATATGCTCAGGCAGTCCAATAAGCTTTTGAAAGATGACCAAATGACCAGAGCTTGAAACTGGTAAAAACTCCGTCAACCCCTGAACTAAGCCCAACAAGATAGATTCAAGCCACGTCATCAACTTTTCTCCTTTGCAGCTGAAAATCACATTTAATCATATAGCTTTGTAAAAAACATCTTCTAATTGTCTATATATATGTCATTCTTTTTATAATCATGGATTCGTTGTTTAGAGATTATTGAGCTGGGACACTTTAATTCCGCCATTTGCTTTAAGCTGTATTCAAAGTTTGCACATTGATTGTTAAAAAAGGCCTTTATTTTTTCCTTATTTTTTGATGGCGATAGCTTCTTAAAATCTTGCCAACAAGTCTCAGATAAATGTTTTTGTTGAATCGAGGTCGTGCAATTTAACAACACCGAGTAGGCAAGTGGAGTTTGTTGCTGTGTATAAATGACTTGTAGTCTTTTATAGATATTCATATCTGCAAATACTGTTGAAATTATAAACAATAAAATCATTTAAAACTCTCCTGTAAGTTAACAATTAATGGACCAAACAAAATGATTAATAAAGCCGGCAGTTGAAATAAAAACAAGGGTATCATTGCTTTAAAAGGGAGTAATGACAAAAAATTGGCGATGTCTTTTTCACTTTGCTCAACAGTAAACTGTTTTAATTCTTCCAAGTACTCCGCAATAGGTTCGCCTTTAAGCCCTCGCTCCAATAAATGTAGCAAACTGATTGTTAACTCAGAATTAATATTCGTTGTTAACTTTGATAGCTCTTGCCCACTTTCATGTATAATTAAAAAACTTTTACATTGTCGATGCAGTAAAGATGTTGATGTGCCCTGTTTTATAAATGAGACAACACCTGCTTTTATGGACTCCCCAGACATCAATGAAGACTGCACCTCTGTAATACACTCTAGAACTGGATTTATTCGCTCCACTTAAAACTCCTTGTTAATAGTTTTAAAATTAAAACACCAAAAAACATCAAAACCATTGATATTAAAAACAGTTTTGAGTGGTTAAAAATTGAATAATTAAAGTGTGAATAAGCGAGTGTAATACAATATAAAATTACTAAAACTGCTGATTGAATGTAGGTTTGAAGCAAAATTTGGCCAGACTTATGTCGAAAATTTTTCTTCATTAACAGACTCTCATGAGCGTGTTTAAGCAGCGCTGCAGACAAGTGTGGACTTCGATCAATTTTTTTAAACAGATGTATGATTTCATAAATAAACATTGGAACTTTATCATCAAATTTGTGTTGTGAAAAAACCACAACCTCCATTATTCGACTCAAAATATGTTGTAACTCGGTCGAACAAAGAGGCAAACACCCTCGAACTGAAGATCTAAAGCTCTCACCCAACTGTATACGTAATTTTAAGTGACTCAAAAACCTCGGGAACTCTCTCCAATAAAGACTTAGAAGGTAATAGGACATATATATTTGTATTAGTCTCTTTAAGAACAAACACAGTAAAATTTGAACTAAATAAGTCCAATATGTGTTTGCAGTAACGATGATTATTAAAAAATAAAAACAAAAAATAGCGATGCCAATTTTTGTCAGTTTTGTCTTGCTATAGTAAGACTTTGCAATCATCGTTTTAATGATTCGATATACGAATATTGATCCGAAAATTAAATTTAAAAACAAAATAAGTTGTTCAATAAGCATCATGAAAAAATAGAATGCAAAAAAAAGACTCAAGAAAAATTTTTTTATTGACGAATAGAGTCACACAGGTAAACATGATGTTGTAAGCAACAATGTTGAACAACATAAATGAAAACATCCTAGGAGGATCATAATGGCTAAGGCTAAAACTACAAAAAAGAAAGCGACTAAAAAAGCCGCTAAGAAAAAAACAACTAGAAAAAAAGCGACTAAAAAAGCCGCTACAAAAAAGGCTACTAGAAAAAAACAAAATAAAAAACCTGCTACTAAGAATTAAACTATAAAAAAATACACTAAAAAATATTCTACTAATAAGAAAGCAACTAAGAAAAAATCTACTAGAAAAAAAGCTACTAAAAAAGCAGCCACTAAGAAGAAGGCTACTAGAAAAAAAGCTACTAAAAAGACAGCTACTAAGAAGAAGGCTACTAGAAAAAAGGCCACTAAAAAAGCTGCTACTAAAAAGACAGCTAAAAGAAAAACTACACGTAAAGCAGCCACTAAAAAGACTGCTGCTAGAAAAAAGAAGTAATAAGTCTTTGACTGTTTGCTTACTTCACCCGGCCACTTGTGCCGGGTTTTTTTTTGCCAATTTCATTTTTTTAGAAATAATAATAAAGACCAAGGCCACCAGTCGGTGCAGAAACAAGACCTTCAATATCAATTAACATGACAAGCTCTGCGAAAAGCCCCATTCCGGCCCAATCTCCATTTAATTTTAGAAATTGAACACCAACGGATGGAAATAACATATTTACTTGAAACTCTCCGCTCAATCTCTCTTCAGCGGTTAAAAACTTTTCGGATAAGAATTTAGGAGTGGAACTATTATATGAACTCTTTTCTGACCCAACGGAGTACCATCTTGCATATCCAGCTCCAACATAAGGAGAAAAACTCTCACCCCCCACATATTTTTTATATTGAATATGAAAGGTTTGATATCTCTCCCCAATGCCAAATGCGGTTTGTATGGTATTTGTGGCGGTAAAGTTCAGATCAAGACCTAATCCGGTGGTTCCATACAGGCCTGAAACGCCAAGTCCTACGCCAACACGTCTTAGTTCTCTCATTTTTGTGGATGTTGAAGCCGTTTTTTTATAAGCCTTTGTGACACTTCGGCCGTAGTTATCTACAAAAATTTTTGCATTTGCAGCCGAACTTATTAAAAAAACTAAAAGTAATGCAATTTTATTCATGATTTCCCCCAATAAAAAGCCTAATAGAAGCTTTGAATTGGAGCAACTAGATTTACATTATATCTAAAAAAGTTTCGCTTTAATGCCCTCATCTTGAAGAAACTTTTTAATGGCTTCTTTGTCTAAGCCCTCTAAGCGGTGAAGAAGTTCATTAACCAACTTTAAAGTTTTCTTGCCCTCTGGAGTTCGCATTTGCTCACTAAAGTAAGACAAGTTCCCTGTTAGGGTAATCATGTGGTTGATCAGCTTATTGACATCTTTTTTATCGGTCACTTCATTAATTTGTTTCAAGGCTGAGTTTAAGTTTGTCACTAGCTGATTCATTGTAGTTATTGTGTCTACAACTGAGGTTTTATTTTCTTCAACCATCTCTAGTATTCTTCCAGCCAAACCATAACTTTGTGAAATAAGTTGATCAATTCTTGGAGGATCTACTCCCCTTAAAACAGCACCTTCTTCTAAAGTTTCAGCGCTGGCACTTCCCGGGGTGATTTCAATAAACTTTTCACCAATTACACCTGCCAAATTGATGTAAAAGTCAGAATCTTTACGAATTGTAGGCCAAGCTTTTTTTGACACTGAAATAGTAATACGAAGCTTAACTTCTTCACCACTAGGCATTTTTTGTTCCGGTAAAAACTCTATGTTTTTAACTTTTCCAACTTTAATTCCCATCACTCTAACGGGTGAGCCTAGCTCTATACCACCGGCAAAGTTGTAGGCAAGTTTAAGCTCATTATGACTTGAAAAGGGGTTGATTAACCCCAAGAAATACGCAAAGCCTACCATCACGACTATTGCTGATAAAAATAACAGACCGACTTTTGTTTCAATCTTCATAGATGCATTCCAAAGTTGATTTATGAATATTTCTAAATATTTATCGGTCTATAAGTTAATAAAAATAAGAAAAAAACCAAGATAAAAAGAAATCTAGTCCAATTATTACTATAGTCGTGGTCACAACGGTCTTTGTAGTGGTTTGACCAACACCCTCTGCGCCTGATTTACACTTAAAACCATAAAAACAGCTGATTAATGGAATCACTGACCCAAAAACAGTTCCTTTGACCGCTGAAAAGATAAAATCTTGATAGCTTACAAAAGCACGCATTGAAGATAAAAACGCCCCCAGACCATAGCCAAGCTTGGCCTCTGTAACAATTAAGGCAAAAAACAAACAGGCCGCATTGGCTATAATAGTTAAAACCAACCCCGCCACCATACAAGCCAAAAATCTAGGTACAACAATAAAGTTAATTTTATTTATTCCAAGCATTTGCAAAGCTTCAAGCTGTTCAGTGATTTTCATACTTCCAGTTTCAGCGGCATAGCCAGCACCTACTCTTGAAGTCAAAAGCAAGCTTGTCACTACAGCGCCTAGTTCTCGTAAAATTAAAAGGGCCGCAAAGCCAGGCACCAATGAGTCGTTTTTGATTACTATTTTCATATGAAATGAGGACTCAATAATTGTCACCACTGCAGCAAAACTCACGCAAAATACTACAATAAAAAGACTTTTATTCATTACAAAATACAACTGTTCAACAAACTCTTTTTTTCTAAAAGGAGGTGTAAACATTGTCTTTAGAACCTCTAAGAAAAATCTTAAAAATTCTAAAAACTCTAAATATTTCAAACCTAAGTAAGGAACTACACCCATTACCACTCCATATACAAACTTAGTGCTGTGTCACTAAAATAACTCGTCATCCAGTCGGCCAAGACAATACAAATCATCGTTCCAACGGCTGTTTTAATCACAGACTGCCCCACACCCTTTGCGCCACCGGTTGTTGTGTAGCCCTTGTATGTGCAGATGGTGGCAAGTACTGCTGCAAAAACAAAACACTTTAAAAGACCATTAAATATTGAAAAAGAAGTCACAATGCTTGGAATATGACGAATGTATTGTTCTGGTGTAATGCCAGAAAACACTTGCCCCATTAAAAGCCCTCCTCCCACAGACATTAAAAGGCCAATAATGAGCAAGAAAAAACTTGAGATGATAATTCCTATAAACCTAGGCACTACAATTTCTTGAATCGGATCGGCGCCAAGACACCGAATGGCATCTATTTGCTCTGTTACTTTCATTGTACCCAGCTCTGCTGAAGTAAAGGCTCCAATTTTACCACTTAACATAAAAGCAATAAGTAATGGACCAATCTCGCGAATTGTTCCACTTGTAGCAAGCCCCCCTAAATACCCAAGAGCTCCGAACTCTTTAACCTGCATTGTAAATTGCACCGTCATCACTGCACCAACAAAAAAGCCGGCCAAAGCGGTAGTGCTGGCGCTTTGTGTGGTGACTTTCCATATCTGTTCATTCACTAATTTTGATGAAACTTTATTGGTTATCGCGCAATGAGAAACGGACTTTAAAAAAAGTAAACACTCCCCTACATCAGTTACAATGTCATAAAACTTTTTATTCATTTGCTAAGGCTTCCTTTAAAAAATCAACAACCAAGGGATGTTTGCTTTTTTTAATATCTTCAACACTTGCATTTTCAATGACCAAGCCTTTATCAAGAACAATAATACGATCGGCTATATCTAAGGCACAGTGCATATCATGGCTTACCACAATTGATGTGGTATGAAGCTTTGTAGAAAGCTCTTGAATCAAATGGTTGACCTTATTTGTAGATATTGGATCTAATCCTGTGGTTGGCTCATCAAATAACAATATATCGGGTTGAATGGCTAAGGTTCGAGCTAAGCTCACTCGTTTTTGCATTCCATAAGAAATTTCTGGTGGAAATTTTGATTCAATCCCATTTAAATTCACAAGCTCTAAACAGTTTTTTACGCGTTCTGAAATTTCTTGATGAGTGGACTTTGGATAATGTTTACGAATCCCAAAAGCAATGTTGTCAAAAACAGTCAGCGAGTCAAATAAGGCTGGATGTTGAAAAACCATTCCGCACCTTTTTCTGAGTCCCATAAAGTCTTTCTCTTTAAAAGTTGATTTCTCTTGACCATCAATCCATATTTCGCCACTGTCTGGCCTTAAAAGGCCCACTATATTTTTTAATAAAACCGATTTGCCTGTACCAGAGGTACCAAGAATAAAAACAATTTCTGCTTTTTTAATCTGAAAAGAAATCCCCTTTAAAACATGCTTTTCACCAAAAGACTTTTTAACATCACTAAAAATAATCATGAGTCCCACCCTGTTAGTGGCCCTTCCATAAGGCCTCTTACAAACTGATGAACCCTAGGATCTGAATGGTTCAAAGTCTTTTCTTTGTCCCCAGTAATTATTAGCTCTTGATCTACTAAAACCGCTATGCGGTCAGCAAGTTGAAAGGCTCGATTCATGTCATTGGTGATTGTCACCGTTGTTGCACTGGTCTCTTTTTTTAATTGCAGCATGAGTTCAACAATTTTTCTACTTGTGATGGGATCTAACCCCGCCGTGGGGTCATCAAAGAAAATAATTTTAGGCTCCAAAGCTAAGGCCCTAGCAATTCCCAGACGCTTTTGCATGCCCCCGCTGATTTCATCAGGATAATTATCAAGTGCATGCATCAAGTCCACTTCCTCTAAAAAATGCAGTGCTTTTTCTTTGATCTCTTTGGCTGACAAAGAAGTCACCTCAGCCATGGGAAAAGTCACGTTTTCTAGCACCGTCAGCGAGTCAAACAGTGCGTTTTTCTGAAACAACATACCCATTTTAAACATCAAGGCTTGTTGCTGTTTGAGTTTTAATTGATGAAAATCTTGCCCCTCTATAAACAGCTGCCCGCTCAGAGGGTGATAGAGTCCAGCCATCAGTTTTAATAAAACTGTTTTGCCTCCACCACTGGGACCTACCATAACAAAACTTTCTTGATTTGCGATACTTAGATTAATATTTTCAAGACCCCAGTCTTTGGTGCCAAAATTAAACTCAAGCTGCTTTAACTCAATAGAAGACATGAACATATTTTAACAAAAAAAACACTTTTGACCATTGTTGTTTGGCTTATCTGATGAACTGTGCTTATGTCTGGCTTGTTCAATATGTAGTTTTTGCTTTTTAAATCCACCAAAGTTGACCTTTTAAGCGTTTATAGTAAGTTTTTTATTTATTAGGAGACATATAATGAAAAAAGTTGGTTTTATTGGTTGGCGAGGAATGGTTGGGTCAGTTCTTATGCAACGAATGCATGAAGAAAAAGACTTTGAAAAATCATTTACCCCTTACTTTTACTCCACATCACAAGCAGGCCTTCAAGGACCTGAAATTAACGGCCAACAAAGCCCCCTTGAAAATGCTTTTGACATTGAAAGTCTCAAAGCTCTTGATGTCATTTTAACCTGCCAAGGTGGGGACTACACCAACGAAGTTTATCCTAAATTAAGAGAGTCTGGCTGGAATGGCTACTGGATTGATGCCGCTTCAAGCTTAAGAATGAACGATGACAGCTTAATTGTTTTAGACCCCATTAACAAAAAGTCCATTGACCAGGCCTTAAACCAAGGTATTAAAAATTATGTGGGCGGCAACTGTACCGTCAGCCTAATGCTTATGGCACTAGGTGGCTTGTTTGAACAAGATCTAGTTGAGTGGGTCAGCTCTATGACTTACCAAGCGGCCAGTGGCGCAGGTGCTCAAAACATGAGAGAGATGCTTGAGCAAATGCTCTACCTCTCCGAGCAATCAAAAACCATCATCAGAGATGCCTCTTCAAATATTTTGGAATTAGATCAACTGGTCACGGAACTCACAAAGACAAAAGAATTTCCCAAAAAGCACTTTGGCGCTGCACTGACAACCAGTCTTATCCCTTGGATTGACAAAGAAATGCCCAACGGCCAGTCCAAAGAGGAGTGGAAAGGAGCCCAGGAGGGCAATAAAATTCTTGGCCACCAAGGCATTAAAATACCCATTGATGGCACTTGTGTCCGCATTGCCTCTCTAAGATGCCACTCTCAAGCTTTCACAATTAAGCTCAAAAAAGACATTGATATCTCAGAAGTAGAAGATTTGATTCAAAATCATAATCCCTGGGTCAAACTTGTTGAAAATCAAAAACAACAAACCATTGATGAGCTTTGCCCTACCGCAGTTTCAGGCACACTCGACATTGCTGTTGGGCGCGTTCGCAAAATGAACCTTGGCAAGGACTTCATAAATGCTTTTAGTGTTGGGGACCAACTGCTTTGGGGGGCTGCTGAGCCATTAAGACGCATGTTAAATATTCTACTAGCACAAACTTGATTAAATACCTCCCAAAGTCTCGGTCCAATTTGCTTTTACCCTAAGTGTTAGGCTGCGACTCTATTTGCCTATCTGGTAGCCTTTAGTTAATATGACTTCATTGTTTTGGAGTCTGACTTTATGAGAAGACATTCTGTCTTCGTATGGTTTGCTCTTGTTTTATTCTTAACACTTTTTCAGAAAGGTAATGCTCATGGCTAATAAACGAAAAAAGTTAACGGTAATTGGTGCCGGCTTTGTTGGTTCAACATGTGCACACTGGGCTGCAAGCAAAGAGCTAGGTGATGTTGTTTTATTAGATATTAACGAAGGCTCAGCAAAAGGTAAGTCTTTAGACCTATTTGAGGCCTCTCCAGTTGAGGGCTTTGATTCAAAAGTTCTTGGTACAGCTGACTATAAAGACACCGCTGATTCTGACGTAGTCATCATTACAGCAGGGCTTCCCAGAAAGCCAGGGATGAGTCGCGATGACTTGCTTGCGACAAATGCTAAAATTATGAAAGATGTTTGCTTGGGAATTAAAGAGAACTCTCCAAACGCTGTGGTTATTATTGTGAGTAACCCTCTGGATGCTATGGCTTATGTGGCCAAAGAAGTGCTTGGTTTTCCAAGAGAGCGCGTCATTGGTATGGCTGGGATCTTAGACAGCGCACGTTTTAGATCTTTTATTGCAGAAGCTGCAAATGTAAGTGTTAAAGATGTTCACGCATTTGTACTTGGTGGACATGGCGACACTATGGTCCCAATGCCTAACCATTGCTCTATTGGCGGCGCTCCACTGACTAAGTTTTTACCCCAAGAAAAAATTGACGCTATTGTGGAGAGAACTAGAAAAGGTGGAGCAGAGATTGTTGGACTTTTAAAAACAGGCTCTGCATATTATGCACCGAGTGCCAGTGCGGTTCAGATGGCTGAGGCTATCTTAAAAGATCAAAACAGAGTTTTGCCATGTGCTGCTTTCCTACAAGGTGAATATGGTATCAACGATTTATTTATCGGCGTGCTTTGCCAACTAAATGGTAAAGGGCTTGAAAAAGTTGTTGAGCTTGATTTAGACGAAACTGAAAAAGCTGGTTTAGAAAACTCTAAAAAAGCTGTTGAAGAACTTGTAAACGCTCTCTCTCAATTAGAATACTAAAGGTGGTCCCATGAACATACATGAATATCAAGCCAAAGAGCTTTTAAAAAAATACGGCGTCGTTGTTTTAAATGGCGGACTTGCAAACAATGGTGATGAAGCTGTTGAAGCTGCAAAAAAAATCGGTGGAGACATTTGGGTTGTTAAAGCTCAAATTCATGCCGGTGGCCGCGGTAAAGGTGGTGGTGTAAAGATTGCTAAATCTTTGGATGAAGTAAAGTCTCTCACTAACGACATGATTGGAATGAACCTTGTCACTCCACAAACTGGAGAAGAAGGCAAAGAGGTTCACAAGGTCTACATCGAAGCTGGTTGTAACATTCAAAAAGAATACTATGTTGCCGTACTTGTCGACCGTGCCATTCAAAGAGTCACAATGATGGCAAGCTCTGAAGGCGGAATGGACATTGAAGAGGTTGCTGAAAAAACACCTGAAAAGATTCACTCAGTGACAATTGATCCTGCCACGGGCCTTATGCCTTTCCAAGCTAGAAAGCTTGCTTTCTTAATTGGTATGGAAGGAAAGGTTGTAAACAAAGCTGTGAAATCTTTTATGGCTTTATATCAAGGCTTTGTAGACAGTGATTGCTCTCTTGCAGAGATCAACCCGCTTGTTGAAACCAAAGAAGGTGATGTGATCACTTTAGACGCAAAAATGAACTTTGATTCAAATGCTCTTTACAGACACGCCGACATTGTTGAGTACAGAGATCTTTCTGAAGAAGACCCTGCTGAAGTTGAGGCCAGCAAATATGACTTAGCTTTTATTAAACTTGATGGAAACATCGGTTGCCTAGTAAACGGAGCCGGTCTTGCTATGGCCACTATGGATGTTATTAAACTTCATGGTGGAAACCCAGCTAACTTTTTAGATGTTGGTGGTGGCGCCACTAAAGAAAAGGTGACTGAGGCTTTTAAAATTATTTTAAAAGATCCAAATGTTAAGGGAATATTAGTTAATATTTTTGGTGGAATCATGAAATGTGACATCATTGCTGAAGGTGTAATTGCCGCCTCTAAAGAGCTTGGCCTTAAAGTTCCTCTTGTTGTTCGTTTACAGGGCACAAACGTGGAGCTTGGTAAAAAGCTTTTAGCTGAAAGTGGTTTAAATATTATTCCTGCCGATGACCTAACTGATGCTGCTGATAAAATTGTAAATGCGGCGAAATAAAGGAGAGATTTGAATGTCAATTTTAATCGATAAAAACACAAAAGTTGTATGCCAGGGTTTTACAGGCGCCCAGGGTACTTTTCACTCAGAACAAGCCATTCAGTATGGCACAAAAATGGTTGGCGGTGTCACTCCCGGAAAAGGTGGCAGCAAGCATTTAGACCTTCCAGTTTTTAACACAGTTTACGACGCTAAAGAGCAAACAGGCTGTAATGCCTCTGTGGTTTACGTGCCGCCTCCATTTGCCGCCGATGCCATTATGGAAGCTGTAGATGCAGAGCTTGATCTTGTTATTTGTATCACTGAAGGAATTCCCGTGATCGATATGATCAAAGTTCGCAGATTTATGGAAGGCAAAAAGACCAGACTGATTGGACCAAACTGCCC
>JAKUPT010000007.1:0-41089 GCA_022450595.1 Bdellovibrionales bacterium | reverse complement strand
TGCGGGTATCGAGCTAATCGTATGTATCACTGAAGGTATTCCAACGCTAGACATGCTTTACGTTAAAGAATACGTTGAAGCTAAAGGCGTACGCATGATTGGTCCAAACTGCCCAGGTGTTATCACTCCTGGAGAATGTAAAATTGGTATTATGCCAGGCCACATTCATAAGCCTGGACGCATTGGTGTGCTTTCTCGCTCTGGAACTCTTACTTATGAAGCGGTTTGGCAGTTAAGTCAGCTTGGCTTAGGTCAAAGCACATGTGTTGGTATTGGTGGAGACCCGGTCAACGGAACAAACTTTATCGACATGCTTGATTTATATAACCAAGATAAAGACACCGACGCTGTAATCATGATCGGCGAGATTGGTGGAAGCGCTGAAGAAGAAGCGGCTGAATACATTAAGCGTGAGTTTAAAAAACCTGTAACAGCATTTATTGCTGGAGCTACAGCTCCTCCGGGCAAAAGAATGGGTCACGCAGGTGCTATTATCAGTGGCGGCAAGGGAACTGCAGATGCCAAGTTTGAAGCCTTAGAGGCTGCGGGCTGTTCAATCGCCAGATCTCCTGCTGAGCTAGGTACAACTTTAAAGGCTTCTTTAAAGTAAAAAAGTTTTTATAATTGTTTATATTTAAGCCTCAAGTTTTTGCTTGGGGCTTTTTTTATTTCTACAAGTTAAATAAAGTATTTTTAAGTTATCTTAAACCGTTATACCTACATTGTGTCTAAGAGGGGTTGCCGTTTTATGGTGCCTGGTTCATTTTTTAATAAGATTTTTTCACTGTTCTATTCGAGACACGGCCTCCATGCCTCGCAGCTTGCGGTCCCTCCTGGACCGCTGAGGTCTCTCATAGAACAGTGAAAAAATCTTATTAAAAAATGAACTTAAACAGGCTCAGGTTTACTAATATAAAAGGTTAGGCCTGGCTGGCGCTTTATATTTATAACTTAAAACTGACTTTATCGGACTCTTTGCCATTGATGACGGCGGAGACAAAGTGTTCTCCTGAATAGTATTTTCTCGTGGAGATAGGCTTAAAGTTATAATGCGTTTGAAGACTGTGATGGCCTTTTTTATGGGGCTTTTCACTGACCTTAAATACTTTAGTTGTATATGTGTTATTGGCTTTTAAAAAATGCATTTTGTACTCAACTCTTACCGTTGATGGTGTGGTCACTTCGTAGGAGATATTGAGTTTTAATAGTTTGTTTTTTGGAACCGTTTTTGTGGTAGAAATTTTTATGTTCTTAATGGATTTTAAATTATAGCCAATAATTTTTAAGGCCTGTGTGTTTGAGCTTTTTAAAAGTGTTCTTAAGCCGTGCTTAATGGTTCGATCAACGGGAACGCTTTGTCCCCAGTGTTTTTTTGCAAAATCTAATGCAATTTGGGGGTGATCTTTTGATATGTCATTTAAGTTATTGGCTACGCTTTTACGAACATAGTCTGAAGGATCGGCTTTAAGTTCAACTAAAATTGGGAGAATTAAAGCTGGATCATTTATAAAATCTCGAAGCTGCCCCCCCCAGGGAAGACGAGGCCTGCAGCCCTCACTAGAAAGGCGTCGAACATGATAATTGTCATCCTTTGACCACTGTAATAGTGTTTTCATCAGCTTTTCTGGTGATCGCTTTATAAATGGGCGTATTGCATACTCGGAAGTTGAATACTTTGTGAGCTCCTTTAAAGCACTCAATGACAAGTCTTCGTTTTTTAAATCTAAACCATAAACTTGCACATAATCAGGGAACACCAGAGACTGAAATCCGGTTAATTGCTCTGAACAAGAGATCAACGTCTGCAATCTTTTCTTATAGTCACCACGCAGATGCTCATGCATTAAGTGTGATATGGCTCGAATTCTTTGTTTTAGTTCTAAAGCTTCCCAGTCTTGTTTTTGAAAAGATTTAGTAAAATCTTTTCTATTAAACTTTGAATCCAACTGATCTAACTTTAAACTTAATGTATTTATAAACTTTTTATCAAAGCTATTTTTTAAAAGTTCTGCCATATGCTATAACCTTAGATGGTTTTAACTGAGTTAACAAGCCTGTCACTTATTTGTTAAAATGGTGTAACTTATCATGAAAAAAAAGAAAGTCTTTTCCTACGAAATATTTTGTGAGCCACTTCAGGGCTCTGAGAGTTATTATACAAGGGCCATGTTTGGAGGGCTTGCTATTTACTATAATGACCTTATGGTTTTAATGCTCGCCGAATCCCCAGGAGATCGCGAATACCGAGGACATAGCTACGAATTTGACCTCTGGAATGGAATTTTGGTTCCAACAGATCGCCCCCACCACAGTCATTTAAAATCAAATATGCCAGAGCTTATAAATCACCCCATTCTAGCGAAATGGCTCTTTTTGCCTGCCAACTGTAATAGGTTTGAACTCTGTGCTTCTGAACTTATTGATTGGATTTTAAAATCAGACCCCAAAATTGGCATTGTTCCCGGGCAGAGCCGAAGAAAGAAAAAATAAAAACTTGCCCCAAAAGCTATATTTAGCTAGCTTCACGCCATAATAATAAAAAAAGGAGAGCTATTTTGGGTATGGAACAAACGTTTAGTATTATTAAACCAAATGCAATGAAGAAAAATGCCATCGGTGCGATTATTAAAAAATTTGAAGACAACGGCTTAAAAATCGCAGCTGCAAAGATCATCCAAATGGAGAAATCTAAAGCTGAAGAATTTTATGCTGAACACAAAGAACGTCCATTTTTTGGTGAGCTGGTTGAATTTATGACCTCTGCTCCCGTGATGGTTATGTGTCTTGCTGGTGAGGGTGCTATTTTAAAAAACCGTGAAATTATGGGCGCAACAGACCCAGCCAAAGCGGAAGAGGGCACAATTCGTAAAGAATTTGGCGACAGCATGGGTGAAAACGCCGTTCATGGCAGTGACAGCCCTGAAAGCGCTCAAAGAGAGCTTTCTTTATTTTTTGAAAAAAACGAAATTTGTAATCTTTAATCAATTATTAGCCAGCACAAAACCTGTGCTGGCTAATAATGCATTCACCCAATTCTGAAGCACAACTCTTTTAAACCTTTGCCCTTTATCAATTATTTGTTAACTTTTAGTTCTATGTTTTTTAGAGCTTTATTCCTTATTTTAATATCGTTTAGCATCTCATGTGCTCACAATGAGAAAAAGACGCAAAAACAAGCCAAGTATTTACTACAGATTGGCACTGCTCACCTTTCTAATGGCGACAACCCACAAGCCATACGCTATTTACAAAACTCAATTATCGCAGACGACACAAACCCTGTGGCTTATAATAACTTAGCTTTAGCCTATTATTTCCGACAAAAATATGTTCTTGCTGAAAAAAACCTTAAAAAAGCTCTTGAGCTCGCCCCGAAATACACTGAGGCAATGAATAACTACGGCCGCGTGCTTATCGACATGCGCCAGTACGATAAAGCCATATCAGTGCTCACAAAGGCCACTGAAGATTTAACCTATGCTATGCCTGAGAAGTCTTATTCTAACCTAGGCTATGCCTATTATAAAAATAAACAGTACGATGAGGCTTATAAGTTTTTACGCAAATCACTTTCAATGAGAAAAAACAGCTGTTTCACCAACACCATTTATGCTCACACTCTTTATGAGCAAAAAAAATATGAGACTGCAGCTAATGCTTTTTTTAGAAATATTCACCTTTGTGAAAAGCAGGCTGAAATGTACCAAGAAAACAAATACCATGCAGCTGTCGCCTTCCTACAAATAAATAAATATAATGAAGCGGTGGCATTGCTTGAAGAGTTGCAAGCAAACACATCCACTGAAAACGAAAAATGGCGAGCCAGCTCAAAAGAGCTTTTGCAAACATTAAAAAGGTAAAACCATGAAAAAAACTGGCGAAGAGTTAAAAAAAGCAAGAATAGAACAAAACCTAAGTTTAAATGAAGTTTCTATGGCCACTAAAATTAATGCCCGAGTGCTTGAAGCTATGGAAGAGAACAATTCAAAAAAATTGCCAGCCAAGCCTTTTTTACGTGGATTTGTGAAAACCTATGCTGAATTTTTAAAATTAAACCCAGACAATGTTCTTCAGTTATTTGAAGAGGACCTAAACCCTCAGCCAAAGCCCGCAGCACCCAAGGAAGAAGAAACAAAAAAAAATGCATCTGAAACTCCTGTAAAAAAACCTAAGCCACCAAAAAAGAAAAAAATAGGAACTCCTAAGCCTACGAATTTAAAACTCCCCTTTTTAAAAGAAGCCACCATCACAAAGCAGATTTTTTTAGTGGTGTTTGTGGTTTTTTTAATCTTTATGATTATTTTTGTAAAAGGCTTAGTTGAAAAATACCAATCTGAAAAACAAAAAGCACTAACCACACCAGTGCAAGAGCAGCTTGAGCCCATCACTCCTAACGAAGTTAAAAATGATATTGAATTAAAAGAACCAAAACCAGTTGATGACAATAAACCCGTAGAAGAGAAGCCCAAAGCCCCTGAGCAAAAAACTGAACCGGCAAAACCAGAGCCTGTTAAAAACACAGAATCACAGCCGGAAGTAAAAAAACAAAAAGAACAGCAGACTCAACAAAAACCGTCAACTGAGCCAAAGCCTGAACCTAAAAAACAAGAAGCCACACCGGCTCCTGAGCCAAAACCTGTAGAAAAGCAAGAAGAGCCCGAAAAACAAAAAGAACCAGAAGCGACTCAAGCAGCCTCTAAACATGAGGTTATACTTGAAGCCATGGATGCAGTTACTATTAAGGCTGTTATTGACGGAAAAAAGGAAACAAGCTTTAAGCTTGAGCCCGGAAAAGTCCATGTACTTAAGGGCGATAAAATTGAAGTGAACTTTAGTGACGCCGGTAGCGTCAATGTGATAAGTAACGGACGATACTTAGGCGTGCCTGGTAATTTAGGTCAAAGTAAAACAGTCACTTATCCATAGGACTTATGAAACGATTTTTTGTTCCAATTTTAACATTAGTTTTTTTAGGCTTTATTTACGGGCTTTACCTTAATCGGTTCTCTATTCAAATTACCGACCAAAGCATTACATCAAGTCATCCTGAATATTTTTTTGATTATAAAGGTGTCACTCACCTGCCTACAGACCGATCAACTGGCAACACAGAGTTTAAACAAATCATCAGTGATGCTCAGTATGCCGATCTTGATTTTATTATTTTAACTGAACTTAATGACTTTCAACAAAGTCAGAGCAGAGAAGCTTACTACAACCGCCTATTGTTACTTGAGGGGAAAAAGTACAGTTATTTAAACTCTCGAGTCATTGTATACCGAAAACAATTTAATAAAGCTTTTCAAAATAGTGACAGTGTAAATTCTCACCTGGCAGATATGCTCTCTCGCTCTGAGCACGAACCCAAGGATGGAAGCTTTATTCTCGCACATCCCTTAAAACCTGGGTTTAAATGGCACGGAGAAATCCCAGTTGGTTTTGACGGGGTTGAGGTCATTAACCTTAAAAGGCTCTGGCAGGAGGCCTGGCAACGCTCAAAAGCTTCTTTTCTCTGGAGCTTATACGCTTATCCATTTAACTCTGAGCTAGCACTTTTAAGGCTTTATAAGCGACCAAAACAAGAACTTGAAATGTGGGATAAGCTCAATATTAAAAATTTTATTGCAGGCTACGCGGGAACAGAAGCTGACACAAAAATTAAATTTGGCCCCAACAAATTTTTTAATGTCCCTTCAAATAAAACGCTTTTAAACTTTTTCACTAACCATGTGTTGTTACGATCTGAACTCACCGGTCATTTTGAAAATGATAAAGCTAAAATATTACAAGCACTTCATCGTGGTCAATTTTATATGAGCCTTGACCTTATCTCCAATCCTAAAGGCTTCAATTTTTATGCTAAATCCAAGAATGATGTTTACACTATGGGTGAAAAGATCTCTTTAAAACATAAGCCGGTTTTAAAGGTTGTGCTTTCTCAAAAACCTAAGGTTCCCTATGAAGTGATTATTTACCGAAATGGTGTGAGGGTTTTAACATCCAACTCGCTTAACACAGAGTTATACTTGCATTTAAAGGGCAGTTATCGAGCCGAGGTGCGTGTGGCGCCCACTTTGCCTTTACCAGACGGCAAAAATTGGATCACTTGGATATACACAAACCCGCTTCATGTGATAGATTAAATTTTTTTACTAAAGAGGTCTATTATGAAATCTATCAAAAAAGCAGTTATACCAGCTGCCGGGCTTGGAACAAGATTTTTACCTGCAACTAAAAGCACACCAAAAGAGATGCTTCCTGTCGTGGATAAACCTATTTTGTTTTATGTGGTTGAAGAGGCCATCGCCGCCGGAATTGAAGATATTGTGATTATTGCCGGAAGACAAAAAACCTCTATTGAAGATTTTTTTGATCGTTCTTATGAACTTGAAGACACTTTGGAAAAAACCGGTAAAACAGATCTTTTAGAAACTATTAATTCAATAAGAAACATGGCCAACATCATTAGTGTTCGACAAAAACAAGCGCTCGGCCTTGGGCATGCCGTTTATTGCAGTAAGCCTGTTGTCGGCGATGAACCTTTTGCGGTGCTTTTAGGAGATGAAATTATGATCTCTGAAAAAGGAGATCCAACAGTCACACAACAGCTGGCCACAAACTATGACAGCAGTGGTCTTTCAAGTGTGGCTGTGATGCCCGTAGGGGCCTCACAGGTTCACAAATATGGCATAGTTAAGCCCAAATCCGGAGCCACGACAGAACATGCTTTTGAGGTGGAGTCTCTGGTTGAAAAACCTACTGCCGAAGAAGCTCCTAGTCATTTTGCACTTCCTGGTCGATACATATTTGATGCACAAATATTTGAACATTTAAAAAATGCCAAGCCGGGTAAAAACAATGAGATCCAACTCACGGACTCTATGAACCTTCTTGCTCAAAACCAAGGCCTAATGGCCTGCCCTTTTAAGGCAAAACGTTACGACGCTGGGGACAAACTGGGTTACTTAATGGCTAATGTCGAGTTAGCATTAAAACATAGTGAACTTAAGGATGAGTTTAGAGACTATTTAAAAACACTGGCAGGTCAATTATGAAACTAATGATACTTTTAATATGTTTAATTCCAACTTTTGCAATGGCCTATATTCCTGAGCCGGATATGATTTTGGAAAAAACCGCAGATAAGCACGGCCGTGGCCTTTATTTAATTGATCAAGACGTTATTTTTATAGATAACAACGTAAGCTATACCGTTCATGAGCAATGGATCATTGATGATGGGTATAACGCCCGCATGAGAGCTCAAGGAAAAAAGCAACTCCAAGACCGGCTCGATATTACAATTATCTATAATGATAAGAAAAAATATTACCTCGATGCTTCGGGAAACTTAAAAGCTGACAACAACTACACCTCGTGGATTGAGCCTTTCTTTCATTTTCGCTCTAAAGACGGTCTAAAAAGTCATTTGCTTAATACAAAAATTTTATCTGCCTCTGACTTTAATCAATATGAACAGCTTAAAAACAGCGCTAAAGATAAAGCCTATGTTAAACCTGGCTTTGTTAATTTAGCTCGAGTCAACGGATCGATTAGTTGGGCCTTTGGAACGCCAACCCCTCTGTCTGCCGAGTCTGCCTATCCTGGTTTATGGATTGAACAAGATGGTTTTCATATAGATAAGGTTCGGCTTTCTGATGGGACTGAGGTTACTGCCACAGATTACAGCCGTTACTCCAACGGCCTTTATTTTCCAAAAATTCGAAGAATAAAATTTAAAGACTCAATGGTTGAAATTCACACAAAAGAAGTTCGCACAATGAGTTCCTCTTCTTCTAATAAAAAACTTTTACGCCCCAATGATATTGGCAAAGAAGATAAAGACCGTTGGCTTAAAATGCCTTCCGACAGCTCATTAATTATTGATTTTTACACTTATGCAAGATAACGAAACACAGTACTACCATGTGGCTGTAGAGGCTCCACTACCTCCCCTAACCTACAGCCTTAATGAAAACATTTTACTCCCCGAGGGCTGCCCTGTAACTGTCCCTTTAGGGAGAAGAAAAGTAAAAGGTGTTGTGCTCTCACAAGCACAAAAGCCTGACGGTGATTTAAAAATTAAATCCATTCAGTCCTACAATATGGAGATTAAATTACCAAAAGCCTACCTTAGATGGATTGAATGGCTCAGCCGATATTATATTTATCCTGTTGGACAAATTTATCAGTACACTTTTCCAAACTTAAAAAAGAAATCAAATCGCAAAACAAAAAAAGCTGAGGTTGTTCCTCAATTTGATCAAAGCCATGCTCCTCAACTGACTCCAGAGCAAACTTCTTCAGTAAACACCTTAGCTGGTTCAGATGGATTTTCCACCCATTTAATATTTGGAGTCACGGGTTCTGGAAAAACTGAAGTGTATATGAACAGCATTGCAAAAGTTCTGGCCCGAGGGAAAAAGGCCTTAGTTTTGGTGCCAGAAATTTCATTAACGCCTCAACTTATAGAGCGGTTTTCTTCTCGCTTTCCTGAGCAAGTGGCCGTCATTCACTCAAGTCTCACCCCTCGCGAGAAAACTAACCAATGGTGGAGTGTTATTGACCATGAAAAACCCATTCTTATTGGTGCAAGGTCTGCACTTTTTTGCCCCATGGAAAACATTGGTCTTATTGTGGTTGATGAAGAGCACGAGTCCAGCTTTAAACAAGATGAAAAATTAAAATACAATGCTCGCGATGCTGCCGTCATGCTTGGTTTTTATCATAAATGCCCTGTTGCCTTAGGCTCTGCCACCCCCAGTTTAGAGAGCTGGAATAATGTTTTGGATAAAAAATATCAACTTCATAAACTCACTAGTCGAGTCTCTGGTCGCGCTATGCCTGAGTTTGAAATTATAGATATGCGCCAGGAACGAGAGGCTCGCAAAGACTCAAAAGTCGATCTGCCATTCTGGCTCAGCCAAGCACTCTACGATAAAATTAAACTGACATTAGAACGAAACGAACAAGTGGCCTTGTTTTTAAACAGAAGAGGTATGGCACAAACCGTTTTGTGTCAGTCTTGTGGTTATGTTTTTGAGTGTCCCAACTGCTCAATAAGCCTTACTCTACATGCTAGAAACCATCTTGTTTGTCACTACTGTGACTACCATTTACACTTAACAGACAACTGCCCAAAATGTGCAGATCCTGATGTGCACTCCCTGGGGCTTGGTACAGAGCTGGTTGAAAATGATATTGCAAAACTTTTTCCTGAGGCACGACTTGCTCGAGCGGATAGAGATGAAATTCAAAGCCGTGAACAATTAGAAACATTAATTAAAAATATTGAAAATCGACAAGTTGATATTTTAATTGGCACTCAAATGATTGCAAAAGGTTTAGACTTTCCAGGGCTCACACTAGTTGGCCTTGTGATGGCTGACGTAGCCCTTAATATGCCCGACTTTAGAACAGCAGAGCGAAGCTTTCAGCTTTTCACTCAAGTGGCCGGTCGTTCAGGACGTCACTCGGAAAACCCAGGCCAAGTGGTTTTACAGACTTACAATCCCACCCACACAAGCATTCAGTTTGCCATTACAAATAATTATGAAGACTTTGCCCAACATGAGTTGGAATTTAGAAAACAACTTTCCTACCCTCCCTATGGACGCCTTGCAAGCCTTAGAATTCAGGGCAATGATCACAACAAAGTTGAGAACTCAGCCCATCTCACTCAAAAACGAGCCAGCATATTAAAAGACAGACATTCTCAGTACGAGCAAATTAAAATTTTAGGCCCAACAGCTTCCGCCATAGCAAAGCTTAGAGGAAAATATCGTTATCATATTTTACTAAAAGCAAAAGACTCTAAAGTTTTAGAGAACTTTTGTAATCAACTTGTTGGTGATGAAAAATGGCTTCCCAGTGGCTCTCGCTTATTGGTCGATATTGACCCTTATTCCATGCTCTAACAGACATTACTTTAGTACAGTTAAAACTGATTAAGCGCATGGCTTTTCACTCTTATTAATTAGTATTATACTATTTTAATTATGAGTGAAGTAACCTGTCCCAAATGCGGAATGCCATCAACTAAATTATACCCTGTAGAAACAGGAATGCGAGTTGCCCTGGAGTCTACTGGTCAAGCCGGCAACTTACCAGACTCTGTGTGTGAGACTTGTTATGATGCTCTTTCTAATAATATCTCCAGAGGAGTTAAGCTTCGTATGGAGGAAGAGGCCAAGCAAAAAAACCGTGTGATGCTTTGGAAATCTCGTGTAAACCTAGTTAAGCGTGGCCGACAACTTATGACACAAAAAGCATTCGCTGAAGCGGCCATTAGTTATGAAAAGTACCTTCGCGTATTAGAAATGATTTACGAGGTTGAAAAAGACCAATTAAGTCCTGATATCTTTTCAAAATCCTCAAGATCAAAAGAACTTACTGTTATTGTCTCTGTTTATTGGGATTTAGTACGTATTTATGATGCTCACCCGCGCTATTCTGATAATTTTAAAAAATCCTTAGGCAAGCTCACTCAGTTTGCAGGCTATAGCGCTATTTACCCTGATATTGTAAAAAAAGCTGAAATCTTCTCAAGAAAGGCGAAAAACGCGGGCCCTATTCGTCAGTTTATTAAAAAATCTCGAAAATCAAGTGGTCGATGCTTTATTGCAACAGCTGTATACGGAAGCTCTTTTCATCCTCAGGTGATCCAACTGCGACTTTTTAGAGACTATGTGTTGAATCAACATGCTTTAGGTAGAAAATTTATTGCCTTTTACTATTTAAAGTCTCCAAAGTGGGCAGATCGACTCAATAATACCCCCCGTGTCATTCCTTTTGTGCGATTTTTTCTTAATCTCACCTCTAGGTTGATTTTTTTCCTTCTTAATAGAAAAATACGAGGCAGATAAACACAATTGAGAGTGGGTTTCATGGATAATTATAAAAACTTAAAACAATCCGTTGAAGCGGTGGTTGTTGGTAACGACTTTTTGTCTTTATTTATTGCTTGGCAACTTAAAAAAAACGGCACTAAGGTGGCCTACATCGAGCACAAAGATAATCTGGCAGACTTTTATTCTTATCAACTTGAAGACATGCCTCCACACAAAACCACGGTCTCCCCTGCAAGGCTTTTAACCCCAGCTAAATCTTTAAATGATGATTTAAAAACCTGGGTAAAAGAATATTTTAATCTTAACTTAACCAATGAAAAGCTCACTCCACAAACATTTGAGTCCGGCAGCTTTAAAGACTTTCATGGTTTTGGAAAACGAAATTTTGCCGCCAGCGAAGAGCTTTCCTTTTACAATGACGACGAGTGGGTTTTTGGCTTAGATAATTTGGCTGATTTTAAACAAAATATGAAAATTGATTTAAGAGAAGACCATATTGAAAAATCACAAATCACCAACATTGAGTTTTCAAATAATAAGGTCGAAGCGGTCATAATTAACGAGGCCAAAAGACTTAGCTGTGACTCTCTTTATTTTTGCAACTCCCCTAAAGACTTATTTCAACTGGCTGGTGACCAATTTTCATGGAACCGCAAGTTTAAACAAAAAATCGCCAAGACCTCTTTTTGGTCCACAATAGAGTTGTTTTTCACCCACAACAACTTGAGCGCTCCGGCCTACACTCCTTATTTTTTAATGGGCACAAAAGATGATTTTGACCCTACGGTGGGCTATTTCAACACTCCTACTCAAACACCTGAGGGACAGATGCAAAAGTCCGCCTGGGTGTATTTGGCCAACAACGAACAAGTTGAAGACGAAGAGGCTTTGGGGCAAATCATTAAGTATATGAAAAAACAGATAAAAAGAGCTTTTCCAGAGGCTTTTGAAGACCTTTTATACGAAAAAATACTGATCACCCCCCAGCATCAGGCACATATAGAAGATCTTGAAATGGATGGCTTTTTAATTCCAAAATCTCCTAATATGTACTTGATTCACCCCAGTCTGGTTGGGGGCCTGGAATGGCCCTCCACATTGAGCCTTTGTAAGCAATTTACAACCAGCCCAGACCTACTAAAAGCCCACGTTGAGCCCATCGCCTAAATGCTTTGGGCCTGAGGCTATAGTTTTTTCTAACCCCCTAAATTTTTTCATATTTTTTAAGCCGATTTGTTGCCTCAAAAGTCGACATCTGCTAACAGTAGTCCAAATAAATTAACGACACACTTTCTCCAGAGCCTTGGTCCTCAAATATATTTGAGGCGTCGGAGGAAGGTGGCATAACCAAGGAGAACAATATGGCTCAAATCACTATGAAGGAAATGCTCGATTCTGGAGTGCATTTCGGACACCAAACACAACGCTGGAACCCAAAAATGAAACCCTTTGTTTATACAAACAGAGGCGGAATCCACATTATTGATCTACAAAAGACTGTAGAACATGCTAAAAAAGCTGGCGAGTTCGTTCGCAACTTAAGTGCTGATGGCGGAAAAATCATTTTTGTGGGAACAAAAAAACAAGCTATGAAGCCAATTCAAGATGCTGCCAACAAAGCCGGACAGTTTTTTGTTACTAAACGTTGGTTAGGTGGAACTCTTACTAACTTTGCAACTATCAAAATGCGTATTGATCGTATGAAGCGTATTGAACAAATGCGCGAAAAAGGTGACTTACAGCTTTATTCAAAAAAAGAGCGCAACAAAATTGAAAAAGAATACGAAAAGCTTGTGTCCTTCTTAGAGGGTATTCGTGACATGAAAGAAGCTCCTTCTGCAGTATTTGTTTGTGACCTTAACAAAGAGCACATTGCTGTAAAAGAGGCTCAAAAGCTTGGACTTCCAGTTGTTGCTATTGCTGACACCAACACAGATCCAGACAAAATCGACTATCCAATTCCTGGAAACGATGATGCTATCCGCTCAATTTCTTTATTCTCTAACTACATTGCTGATTGCTACATTGAAGGCGCAAAAGAATATGAAGTGAGACTTCGTGAAGAGAAAAACAAAGCTGCTGCTGAAGCCGCTGCTGAGAAAAAAGCTCAAGAAGACGAAAAAGCTGATGCTAACAAAAAAGACGACAAGTCTGGACCAACAGTAGTTAAGCGTAAGTTTGTAGCAGCAGGTCTTGCTGAAGATGTTGAAATTGAAATGGAACTTGATCGTAAAGAAGAAGAACAAGAAGAACCTTCTGAAGAAAAAACAGAAAAGTAATTTATTTTTATTTAAGAAAGGATCTAAAAATGGCAATTAATGCGTCAATGGTAAAAGAACTTCGTGAAAGAACAAGTGCAGGAATGCTTGACTGTAAAAAAGCACTTGAAGAAGCTGATGGAAATTTTGATAAAGCCGCTGAGTGGCTTCGCAAAAAAGGCCTTAGTGCTGCAGCTAAAAAAGCTGATCGCGTAGCGGCTGAAGGCTTAGTTTCTTCATACATCCACGGTGATGGCCGTGTTGGTGTTCTTTTAGAAGTAAACTCTGAAACTGACTTTGTGGCTCGTAACGAAGACTTTCAAAACTTTTGTAAAGACATCTCTATGCACATTGCCGCTCTTGCTCCAAAGTATGTCAGTTCTGAAGAAATTCCTGAAGAAGCTCGCAACAAAGAACGTGAAATCTTAGAAGCAAAAGCTCTTGAAGAAGGTAAAAAGAAAGAATTTTTAGACAAAATTCTTGAAGGCCAGTTAAAAAAGTGGGCCTCAGAGATCTGCTTGATGGACCAAAAGTTTGTTAAAAACCAAGATAAAACTGTTAAAGAAGTTTTAACAGATCTTATTGCTAAAATTGGTGAAAACATTGTTGTTCGCAGATTTGCTCGTTTTGAACTTGGCGAAGGCATTGAAAAGAAAACTGTCGACTTTGCTGAAGAAGTTGCAGCTCAAGTTAAGCAGTAAGGAGAATTTGTGGCATCTGCTCATTATAAACGTGTTCTTTTAAAACTAAGTGGTGAGGCTCTTGCTGGTGAGCAAGGCCACGGAATTGATGTTGATGTTTTAAGCCACGTGGCTAAAGAAGTTAAAGCCATACATGAGCAAGGTGTACAAATCGGAATCGTAATTGGTGGCGGCAATATCTTTCGAGGTGTTGCTGCTTCTGCCAAAGGTATGGATCGCGCCAGCTCCGACTACATGGGAATGCTGGCCACTTGTATCAATGCACTGGCTCTACAAGATGCTTTTGAACATGTAAAAATTCAAACTCGTGTGCAATCAGCCATTGATATGGCAGAAATTGCTGAGCCCTATATTCGGCGTCGAGCTATAAGACATTTAGAAAAAAATCGTGTTGTTATATTTGGTGCTGGGACAGGTAACCCTTACTTTACAACCGACACTGCTGCCGCTCTTCGAGCTATGGAAATCAATGCCGAAGTGATTTTAAAAGCTACCAAAGTTGATGGCATTTACGATAAAGATCCAATGCAACATGCTGATGCTGTAAAGTTTGATGAGCTCTCTTATATAGAAGTTCTTAAACAGGGTTTAAAGGTTATGGATTCCACAGCCATAAGTCTCTGCATGGATAACAAATTACCAATTATTACTTTTAATTTAAAAAATGAGGGGAATGTCGCCAAAGTTGTTAATGGCGAAAAGATTGGAACCCTTGTTAAATAAGGAGTCGCCCGCATGTTAGACAATCTCGAACAGCAATCAAAGCTTGAAATGGAAAAAGCCCTTGAGGCACTAAAAGATCAACTTAAAAACATAAGAACAGGTAGAGCGCAAGTTTCTATGCTTGATCCTATCAAAGTAAACTATTACGGCAACCCCACTCCACTTAACCAAGTGGCTACTCTTTCAACCCCAGATGCAAGAAGCTTTGTCATTGCACCATGGGAAGCTTCTGTTCTAAAGGATATTGAAGCGGCATTGGTTAAAAGTGACCTTGGTATGAGCCCTCAAAATGACGGAAAAGTGATTCGCCTAAAGGTGCCTGAACTTACGGAAGAGCGTCGTAAACAGCTTGTTAAAAATGTTAAAAAGATTGTAGAAGATGCGCGTGTTGCTGTGAGAATGGCGCGTAGAAACGCGAATGATGAAATTAAAAAAGCCTTAAAAGATAAGGCGATCAGTGAAGACGACAAAAAGCGCCTTGAAGATCAAATTCAAAAGCTTACAGATGATTACATTGCAAAAGTAGATAAAATTTCTGATGACAAAGAAAAAGAACTACTAACAGTATAATTTAAAGGGACACATTGTTTTGGCACAACCTCGTCATGTTGCAGTTATTATGGATGGAAATGGTCGATGGGCTCAGTCCCGCCGACACAATCGCTTTTGGGGTCATATACGTGGGGCTAAAGCGGCGAAAACTATTATCGAACATGCCGCACAAAGCAATTTAGAGTGTTTATCATTGTTTGCCTTTAGCAAAGAAAACTGGGCGAGACCTGCACAAGAGGTTAACCTTCTTATGAAGCTGCTTGTAAAACAACTTTACAAGGAGACTAAAACTTTAATGCAAAACAATATTCGCTTTTATTGTATTGGAGAAAAAGAAATTCTTCCCCAAGAAGTACAAGTGGCCGTGAACAAGACTGAGATGGCTACTAGAGCAAACACTGGAATGAAATTAATTTTTGCCATCAGTTACTCTGGTCATACCGACATTATTAACGCCACAAAAAAGGTCGCTGAAAAGGTAAAAGCTGGAGAATTACAGCCACAAGATATCAATGACGAAGTGATTGCCTCACACCTAATGACCGCAGCTTTTCCTGACCCTGATCTTATTATTCGAACTAGCGGTGAAGAACGTGTTTCTAACTTTTATCTTTGGCAGGCCGCCTATAGTGAGTTTTGCTTCATAAATACGCTTTGGCCTGACTTTACCGCAAATGACTTTGACCAAGCTCTTGAAAAATTTGGCAAAAAAGAACGCCGATTTGGTCAAACCTCTGAGCAGATCGTTAAAACTATACAAACTGATAAACATCGAATAGTTTTAAATCATTAATTTTTACAAGGATCTTAAATTGTCACCACTTTTAGTGCGGGTTTTGTCTGCAGCCTTTGCTTTAATAGTCTTATTTTTAGCTGGTTATCTTTTTCAACATGTAGGCGTCTTGTGGCTTGGCTACATAGTGGTCTTTATGGGTTGCAATGAGTACATGAGGCTTATTCAAAAAATTCAACCTCATAAAAAACAATATAGACTTTTATTTTTAATAAGCTCAGCAGTACTCATTTTATTAGACTCCGTTCATCCCGACCAAAGCGATCAGGCCATCGCTGCCTTTGTAGTCTTATATTCTGTGGCGGTGATTTATAGAGACCGAAAACAAATCGATCTGATGGACAAGTTTAAGTACATTTTGTTTTTTGCCTTCGGATTGGTGTACTCAGTGATGTTCCCCTTGGCTGCTTTAAGTTTAATTCAAAAAAACGTTGATTCAGCCCCTTTCTTTTTATTTTATTTTTTATACCTGCTGGCCGTTGTTTTTATCGGGGACACTATGGCTTATTTTGGTGGTCGCACATTTGGAAACAAAAAGCTGATGCCAGCCCTATCTCCTAAAAAAACTGTTGAGGGTATGGCCTCCGGCCTTTTGGGCAGTATTTTATGCTCATTGTTTTTTACCTACTACCTTCCCATTGAAAGCCCAACGAAATGGCTCGCCGCAGTTGTGATAGGTTTTATCACTGGACTCTGTGGTCAGTCTGGAGACTTGTTTGAGTCCCTCATTAAACGACTGGCTGATGAAAAGGACTCTGGGCGCCTTTTACCTGGGCACGGAGGAGTTTTAGATCGTCTAGATGGTGTATACTTTGCCGCTCCCGTTTTTGCATATCTTCTGGCTTTATTTAAATTTTAGGCTACAAAAGTCGATGATTTTTCAGAAATCTTATTAGTGGTAGCCATTTGTTTTTACAGCGATTAAAATATTAGTATATTTTTTTGGAGGTTTATTTTCATATGGTAGAAACCGCTCAGTTTATCCAAGATAACATTATTCCGTTTTTTCTTTTGCTTGGTGTTTTAATCTTTGTGCACGAGCTAGGGCACTTTTCTGTGGCTAAGTTTTTTGGGGTCCGAGTGGAAACCTTCAGCATTGGTTTTGGAAAAAAGATTCTTTCTTTTAAAAAAGGCGACACCACCTACGCCCTCTCACTCTTCCCTCTTGGTGGCTACGTTAAGATGTATGGTGACAATCCTGAGGCTGAAGTCCCTGAAGATCAAAAAAAGTACTCTTTCTTACACAAGCCCGTGAGTCAAAGATTTGCTATTGTATTCGCAGGCCCTTTTATCAACTTTGCCTTTGCTGCAATACTCTTTGCCTTTATTGCGATGATTGGAGAGCAGGTGCCAGCTCCTGTGGTTGGAGACATTGACAGCTCCTCTCAAGCCTATCAAATGGGTTTTAGATCTGGTGACAAAATTCAAACTGTTAATAATAAAACTATTGATAACTGGATGGATCTTGAAAGAATTATTAAAGAAAACCCAAACGAAACAATCAATGTTTCTTTGCTTCGTGACGGTGAAGAGTTAGAACTTGCTGCAAAAACAACCCAAGGAAAAAACAAAAACATTCTAAGTCTAGAGTCTGACGTAGGGACAATCACCGGCTTGCATAACTTGGCCACTCTTCCCGTCGTTGGAGTTGCACAGCACGGAGTTGGTGCAAAAAATGGTTTAAAAACCTTTGATGAAATTCTTGCAGTAAATGAGACTCCAGTGCTTTTATATAGCGAATTAAAATCGGCCTTAGAAAAGGCCGCAAACTCGAATGAAGCGGTTAATCTTACTGTAAAAACTTTTAATGACCCAGCGGCCAAAGAACGCTCCATTAGTATTGCCTCAAACAAACTAGACTCCTCTAATGTGTTAAACAGTCTCGGTGTTGAAAGCACGGAACTCTACATCTATAGAATTCAGTCAGACTCACCGGCCGAAAAAGCCGGCCTAAAAGCCGGAGACAAGCTTTTAGAAATTGATGGCCAGCCTTTAAATGAGTGGGAACAGGTCATTGAAGTTGTAAGAGACTTTAATCCTGAAGATAAGTATTTCGAGTTCATCATTTACCGTGAAGGCAAAAAGATGCAATTTGATATTACTCCCCAGCTGTCTGAAAACTTGATGACAGCCACCGGCAGTACGGAAGACCGCTATACAATTGGTGTAAGTCCTGCTTTTTTCCAGACATTAGCGGAAAAAACCAAACAACAAACGCTTAACCCACTGAAGGCTGCCTGGATTGGCATTGAAGATTCTGTAAAATGGTCAGGAATGATTTTGGTCAGTATTTGGAGACTTATTGATGGCACTGTATCTGCAAAAAATATTGGCGGCGTCATCAGCATAGGCCGTTTTTCTAGAACGTCATTTGAAGAAGGGATTAGTGCTTTTATTAAAATGATGGCTATTTTGTCCATTAACTTATTTTTGCTAAACCTGCTTCCCATTCCCGTTTTAGATGGTGGGCATTTAGTGTTTTTTAGTATCGAGGCACTTAAAGGGTCTCCTATAAGCTTAAAAAAGATGGAAATCGCGCAAACCGTTGGCTTTATCTTGTTAATGTCTTTAATGGTTTTTTCTTTATACAATGACGTGACAAATTATCTTCAAAGTTTGAGATGGTGATATGTATTATCTTTGTGTTGAGACAAGCTCAAAACTTGGGAGCTTGGCTTTAGCTAAAAAAAATTCCACTCTTAATTTGTTAGAACATAAAGAGTGGATGCGCTCTAAAGATATTAAAAACAAAAAAGTATTTTCACACGCTGAACTGATCACCACAGAATTCCAAAGCCTTTTAGATAAACACAGTATTAACT
Organism: Bdellovibrionales bacterium; assembly: GCA_022450595.1. Classification (GTDB taxonomy): domain Bacteria; phylum Bdellovibrionota; class Bdellovibrionia; order Bdellovibrionales; family UBA1609; genus JAKUPT01. Next base: position 22,390 of record JAKUPT010000007.1, on the reverse strand, counting down.
TGTCAGATATTAGTGCTCTGCTCATCACCCATGGTCCGGGAAGTTTTACAGGTCTACGTGTAGGATTAAATTTTGTTAAATCTTTAGCCTATAGTCTAAATATTCCTATTTACTCAACAGACACCCTGTCGAGTATGGCTTGGGCGGCCCGAGAGCTAAACCAAAATATACATGTGGTTTGTAATGCACAAAAAAATTTAGTTTTTTATGCTCAATACCAAGTAGAAAATAAAAAATTAAGCTTTATAGAAAAACCACAACTAAAGTCTTTAAAAGATCTTAAGGTGAACGCCAATCATGTTTATGTGGGCGATGGGCTTATTAATGTTCATCAAGACTTTAAGCTTGCTAAGAGTGACTACAATATGCCGAAGGCTAAAACCTTAATCGAGCTTTATAATCAACAATTTGAATTTTTTAAAAAAAATCAATGGAATAGCCTAAAACCACTTTACTTAAAAGCCTCAGAAGCCGAGGAAAATCTAAAGAAAGGTTTGTTAAAACCTATAAACTAACCTCTAAATTTGTAAGAGTGGAATTGTGGTTGAAATTAATAATGTGAGAAAAATCAATCGAGGTATCAATCGCCCCAAAGCCCGCATCATTGCGGTTGCTGGCGGAAAAGGCGGTATTGGTAAATCCTTTGTAAGCTCATCATTAAGTATCTTTCTAGCCAACATGGGCCACAAGGTGGTCAGTATAGACTTAGATCTTGGCTGTTCAAATCTACATACAAGTCTTGGCCTAGCCCCCCCACCAAAAGGATTACAAGATTTTATATTAAAGCCAGAAACAAAATTAACAGACATTATGCACCCAACATCTTTTGCTGGACTTAGTTTAATTGGCGGTAACAACTCAATTGATGATGTCACCCAATTAAGCATTCCGCAAAAATCACGCTTGATGTCCTCGATTTACCATTGTGATGCCGACTATGTGATTTTAGATCTTAGTGCTGGCACACATGAACTGACTTTAGATTTCTTTTTAATGGCTACAGATAAAATCATCGTAACAACACCTGAGCCCTCTAGTATTGAAAATGCTTATAGGTTTATGAAGGCCTCATTTTTTAAGTTTATAAAGCGTTATGAATATCAATATCAGTTGTCTCCTGTTATTGCCGAGCTCATGACTCAACAAAAACAATTAGGGATACGCTCACCGAACGATCTTTTAAAACGACTGTTTAAAGAAGAAGAAAGCATTTCATTAAAGCAGCAAATAGAACGCTTTAAGTTTAATATTATTTTAAACCAATGTCGTTCTTACAAGGACATTGGTCTTGGTCACTCCATAAAAAGTGTGAGTCAAAAGTACTTTGGTTTGCCCACCGAGTTTTTAGGTCACTTGGATTATGACAATGCAGTGTGGCAGTCTTTACGATCACGCAAACACTTACTGGTTGAGCATCCCCACAGTCAACTCTACACTCAGCTCATGCAGATGAGTCGAAAGTTGGCTCATACAGAAATACGACGTGTAGCAAGCTAATCTTTTATGTTATAAGTGGTAAAATATGAGTTATATATCTAATGAACAAACATACTATGAGCTGCTCGAAGTGTCGCCGGATGCTCCACAAGATGAGATTCATCGCGCCTACCAACGTGCGAAAGAGACTTATTCTCCAGACAGTCCAGCTCTGTATACTATGTTCACTCGAGAAGAGGCTTTAGAACTTTCTAAGCTCATAGAAGAAGCTTATCATGTTTTAAGCAACAAATCTAAAAGACGAGATTATGATTTACAACTTGTAGGCCATTCTAAGTTATCACCGGAAGAGCTTTCCAATGACAGCCAAGTGCTGCAAGATGGCCATGAGCCCACACCCAAACCACAATCAAAACTTTCAAATGATGTGCCTGATGGTCATAAAAAGACACGCTTTGGCAGCTATCAAGTAAAGCCTGAAATGGAAGATGCTATTGAAAATACTATGGAGTGGGATGGTTCTTTTCTTAGAAAAGTTCGAGTTTATAAAAATATTTCTTTAGAACAACTTAGCGCAGAGACAAAAATCAGTCGCACGTATTTAAAAGCTGTTGAAGATAATAATTTTGATAAACTTCCTGCCCGAGTTTTTGTTCGAGGCTTTGTGGTTCAATTAGCAAAAGCTCTTAGCCTTGATGAAAATAAAGTCGCAAAGTCTTATATGAATATGGTCAAATGAGCACAAGCTATAAAGAATTGACAATATACACACAATCACACCAAGCACCTGAACGACTCGACAAGTTGTTGTCGTCACATCCTGAAATTAAAACAAGGTCCCGAGCCCAAAAACTTATTGAAAAGAATCTTGTGACCGTAAATTCTAAGCCCGCCAAACCTGCTCAGAAAATAAATGTTAAAGATACCGTGCTTGTAAAAATACCTATTTCCGATTCAAGCAATGAGATCCGGCCATACAAAATAGACTTAGACATTAGATATGAAGATGACCATATACTTGTTGTGAATAAACCTTCAGGCCTTGTGGTTCATCCCGCCCACGGCCATGAGCAAGACACACTTGTTAACGCCATCGTTGATAAGGTGCAGGGGCTTTCTATGGGCTTTGCAGAAAAAAGACCAGGAATTGTACACCGGCTGGACAAAGAAACCAGTGGCCTTATGGTGATTGCAAAAAATGATGTGGCCCATTTAAATTTGTCAAAACAGTTTAAAGAAAAAACAGCCAAGCGCTTTTATTGGGCGCTTGTGCATGGAAACTTTAAAGCCGATAAAAAAACTGTTGAAAGCTACCTTATTCGACACCCCAAAGATCGAAAACGTTTTTGCTCAGACAAATTAAAAACAGGAAAGTATGCAAAAACCCATATCTCTAAAAAAGCCACATATCTGCAAAATGTTTCATGGATTGAGTGCGAACTTGAAACAGGCCGGACTCACCAAATTCGTGTGCATGCCACAGAACTTGGTCACCCATTATTAGGAGACATTAAGTACGGCTCTGAAAAAAGAGACAAACGACTTGCCTCTGCCGAGCTTAGAAAGCTTGTTCAAAATATGGACCGCATCGCCCTTCATGCCTTTAAACTTGAAATCACTCACCCTATCACAGAAAAGCCTTTAAGCTTTGAGTGTGACTGGCCGAAAGAATTAAAGCACTTACTTGAGCTGTTAAAGGAGTCATAATGAGTTTTCAAAGTCATTTTATTCAGCCCAACATAGAGATTTTTTTTGGCGACAAACATCATAATCATAATTTTTCCTCAAACTCCTGTCGCTTAAAACAGGTGCACAGCAGTCTTGTTGTTTCAGCTAGCAATGACAAAACTTTTGAAGCTGATGCCCACTTCACCCAAGAACCGGGCTTAGAGCTATGCATTCTTACTGCCGACTGTATGCCCATCATGATGACCGACGGCACCACCGTGGCCGCCGTACATGCTGGATGGAAAGGTCTATTTACTGGCATACTTACGAATGTAATCAAAACCTGCTTTTCAAAACCAGAAAAAGCCGCAGCCTTTATTGGTCCTCATATTCATCAAGAAAGTTTTGAGTTTGGTAAGGATACATTAAATGAATATCAAATTTACAAGCCTATACAAGAATGCCCTAATGCTATTAAAGACAGTGCTCCAGGAAAAGTACTCATTGATTTAAAAGCCCTTGCTGAATATGAACTCAGATCTCACGGCATCAACACAATCAATGCACTCAATGTTGACACCTTTAAATCGGATCATCACCACTCCTATAGAAGAGATCGTGAAAACTCTGGAAGAAATTTAAGCTGGATAAAAATAAGTCATTGAATCAGCTCATTACATGACAAAGCTTTATGACAGCCAGGTTACTCGTCCCTCAAGTTGTCTTGGGGCCTTTGGTGGTTCATGATCTGGGTATCCCAGCACAAGAGCACAAAGTAGTTCAAGCTCTCCATTTTTATATTCTTCAAGCTCATTCACGCCTAAAAACTCATCCACTTCGTTTTTAATTTCTAGTGGAGCACCCATGGTGCAGCATCCAAGCCCTTCTACAAAGCAGGCAAGATTCATATTTTCGACCGCCATATACACGCTTCCAATACTTGTGTGGTAGCGCTCAGACTTGTCATTGTGGGAATAGCAAAAGATCACAACAGGAGCATCTCCTAGAGTGTAAAAAAAGCGTTCTGTAAACTCATACAAAGACGGCTTTAAGCGTTTTTGCAGCACATCTTTTATGCCGATCCAAGACTTCTGAGAGTACTTTAAGTACTCCTCACGCTTTTCACCGGTGGCTACAAAAAAACGCCAGTTTTGTCGATTTTTCCCTGATGGGGCCTGCATTCCGGCCTGTAGTATTTTTTCAATGACAGCCTTTGGTACAGGATCTTTTTTGTACTTTCTAATAGAACGTCGTGTTTCAAGTAATTTATAAAACTCTTCTTGGTTCATTAGTAGGCCTTTCGTCGGGCTTAATTTTCCTTATATTTATGCCGATATGATTAACATGAACGACACAGAACAAACCCCGTCAAAGTGGGATGGCTTTTTAAAAAAATGGGGCCTTGGTCTTTTAATTGGCCTTTTCCTCTTAGTGCATATTATTGCACTTAACGACAATTTTAAAGAGCAAATTCAAACAGCCGTGTTTCCTGATAAAAGAAAGCTGCTTTCTACTATCGATGCTTTTTTAAAAGATGGTACTAAAATTAAAGTTGTAAAAATAAAGACTAAAAAGGGCATATTTTTAGAAGTTTATGACAGCTCCAACACCCACCACCAACCTCTAATTACGCGTATACAAGTGCCCAACAAAAAAGATGGTTTTTTCTTCTATCAGGGTCAGATGACCAACTTGGCTTTAGAGGATCTGGATGGTGATTTAAAGGTGGAAATCCTCGTTCCGGGATTTGACGAAAATTTAGTCGCACACTTGAATATTTACAAATTCGACCCTCAAACCTCATCTCTGACCCTAATCACCAACCCTAATGCCCTATAATCATTCTATATTGCAAGCGACACAGGGCTATGTTTAAATACCTTATCTTAAACAGATGAGGTATTAATGAAAAAAATCGGCCTACTTCTACCCGCTTTAGTTTTGCTCTCTGCTTGCGGCGGCGGACGAAATTATCTAGCTCTTTCTGGCAACAGATGTCCTGCTGAATTCAATGTACAAGTTGTCGACCAAGATAAAGCTGATCAAACAGTACCTTTTGATCTCAATCAGCTGCCAGTGGGTAGTTATGATTATGTAGAAAGCCAAATTTACTATAAAGAAATCGCTGAAACTGATCCAACCATGATTTCTGTGTCAGAGGTTGCTGTTAAAACAACAGATCGTAAAACGGGGGAAGAAAACCTCTCTTATTCAGAAGCTATTAATTGCGCTAGAAATTTAAAACAGGGCCAAGATATTGCTTTCAGCTACACTTTGACCACAGATTTTAGCATTGCAGAAAGTTCTCAAGAGTCCCCTCAAAAACTGACAAGAACTGGTGAAATCACCACTCGTGTTGCAAATGTTTTAATAAGCGCTAACACCAAAGGGGCTATTACACCGAATTTTACTGCGGCTTCGCAAAAAGAGGCTTCAGATAAGTTAACCAAATACATTCCACAACAAACAGAACTAAGACTTTATCAAAACGAAAACTCTTACGAGCTTCGCACTAAAACCGTTCTTCCTGATGCGGAAGTAATCAGTGTGATTAAATATAATTACAGAGCTCCTGGCGAATAATTTAGTTACTATTTTTTTGGTAACGATCCCGCCAGGACCGGCCTTCCCTCATACTTTTATCTAATTGAAATTTTCTTACAGCATTTTGATGTTGCTTATAGGTTTGTGAAAACACATGGGTGCCATCATTGCGACTGACAAAGTATAAATATTCAGTTGAGGCGGGATTTAATACGGCCTCTAAAGCTTTGGCTCCCGGGTTTGCAATGGGGCCATGAGGAAGGCCAGATATTCTGTAAGTGTTGTATCTGGTTTTTGTTTGTATGTCTTTTTTAGTGATGTTGTTTTTTAAAACCTTGGTCTGATCTAAAATTCCATACAAAATAGTTGGATCTGTTTGTAGGCGCATGTTTTTTTTCATTCTATTATAAAAGACCGAAGCAATGATCGGTCGTTCCGATGGCTCACCGGTCTCTTTTTCAACAATACTTGCAAGAATCACCTGTTCATGTCGATTGAGCTTTACAGGCATTGAACTAGTACCGTACTTTTCAATAAGCTCCTCATAGGCCGAAAAAAACTTTTGAACCATCAAGTTGATCAACTTTTCTTCGCCATCGTACTTAGTCATGCCATAGGTCTCTGGAAACAAGTAGCCCTCTAAAGAGTACTTTTCCTCACCTAAAAGTTTTTTAATAAAGCTTTTGTCAAAAGCTAGCTCTAAAAACTTTTTCTTTTCCCCTAATCCTGACGCCTCTAACTGCTCTGCCATCTCATAAACATTGATACCTTCAGGAAAGGTGATTGTTCTTACAACGCTCACACCTTTATTTAAAATCTGTAAGATGGCTAAAGGAGTTTGAGCACAACTAAGCTCATACTCGCCCAGTCTAATTACAGAATTACCTGTGATCTTTGCAAGAATCTTAAACCCTAATATGTCTTTTATAAGCCCTTGTTTTTTTAATCGACGACTGGCCTGACTTAAGTTGTCACCCTCAGGCACTTCAAATAAAACCTTTTCTCCATTGGAACAAGCTGGCAAAACCATGCCCTGACCAAAGTAAATTGCAGCTCCAATGAGTGATACAGAAAAAACTAAAACAAGGGCTCTAATCATATTTCAAAGTCCAAGGCTGGTAATTGTTGTTCTTTATTAAATGGGGTTTTATCTTCTAATGAAGCCACAGGCACTGTGCAATAGTTGACCGCAAAGTGAGCCGACGGCCTATCATTGCCTGATTTGCCCATGCCTCCAAACGGTAATTTAGAGCTTGCGCCATTTGTGGTTCGGTTCCAATTTAAAAGCCCCACGCGAGCATCAATCAATGCTTTTTCAAAAAGACTTTGATCTTTTGTAAAAATAGCGGCAACAAGGCCAAAGCCTGCACTGTTAGTGATTTCCATGGCTTGTTCGTATTCGTCCACTGTAAAAATAGCGACGTTGGGACCAAAGATTTCATTATTTTGATAAAAGGACTTTGGATCAAATTCTTTAACCATGTTAATACTTGGAGTGACATAGTGGCCGGGCTTTTCTGTCTCTAAGGCTTTTCCACGCATTAAGTTTTCAGCCCCCTCACGCTTGGCAATTTCTTGAAAGCGTATGTATTTTTCAACACTGTCTTCACTGATTAATGGACCCATGAAAGGATTGTCTTTCCAATAACCAATTTTTATTTTTTTAGCCGCATTATAAAAGCGCTCAACAAACTGATCTTTGATCGACTTATGTAAAATGATTTTACTTGTGCAAGAGCATCTTTGCCCTGCCGTTAAAAAACATCCAAGCAGGCTCTCATATAAAGCTTTGTCTATATCAGCATCATCCCAAACAATCGTGGAGTTTTTTCCACCCATTTCTAAAGCTAAAAGCTTCCAGTAGTGAGTGAGTGTGGCTTCTTTGATTTTTAAACCCACATCATAAGAGCCGGTAAATAAAACTCCATCCACCCATTCATGCTCCACTAAGCGTTTACCAGTTTGGCCATCACCTTGAACCAGATTAAATACGCCCTCAGGAAACCCAGCGGCTTCAATCATCTCGGCGTATATTTGCCCCACAGCGGGTGTTTTTTCACTGGGTTTATAAACAATAGTATTACCCGTTAAAAGAGCTGGTACCATATGGCCGTTTGGTAAATGAGCGGGAAAGTTAAATGGACCCACCACGGCCATAACACCTCTTGGTTTGTAGCGAATCACACCGTTGACTTGTGGGAGAGCATTTTCAACCACTGAGGTTTCAACAAGCTTCATAGAAGCATTGATTGTTGTGTCTATTTTTCCCACGATGGCTTTAGCTTCAGTCATTGATTCCCAAAAAGGTTTTCCGGTTTCTCTGGCAATGATTTCTGCAATTCTCTCGGAATTTTTTTGAAACTGTTCTTTTAATTTTAGCACAAGTGCTTTTCTGTCTTCATAAGAAGTATGAGCCCATTTTTTATAGGCTTTTCTTGCTGCCTCACAGGCTTGGTCTACATGTTGATAGGAATACTCAAAATGAAATACTTGCTCTTTTAAATCCGCGGGACTTACATTTTGAAAGTCTCCATCGGGACGATCGTTTTTTATAAATTTATTATTTATAAAGTCGCCTTTCCATTCATATGTTGGTTGCATAAAAATCCTCTCTTATTGGTAAACAGTTAAATATATTTGCTCGCCTGATTGAAGTTGTAAAGCTTGAGCTGCAAGCTCGGGCAAGTAAACCTTATCATCAATGATTTTATAGGCTGTTCGAGTACATTTAAAGTCTTCATTTTTTCCCACAGCAACAAGTCCAGGGTGAACTTCATAAGACTCCACTTCACCTTCTGCATATTTATAGAAGCTTCCTTTTTTGATTAAACTCACATCTTGTTTTTTAACCCCGTAATGAGGGCCTCCGTCAAAAGGATCCACTTCATTTTTATATTTAAACCCAATGCTTTCAAGCATATGAAGAGCGGGTCCGGTTTCAGGACCTACACGACCCAACACCAACCTTGCTTTTGGATCTAATAGACAAAGATATATGTCCTCTTCCGGGAAAAGACTTCTTATAAACTCTTTGTTGGTTTGGCTTAAGGCATCGGCTTCTTGATAAGGCATACCAGTAAATCGACGCCCCAAGGCTTCCCAAAATTCACTTCTTCCTTCATCGGTCAGTGGGGGCGCCATCTCAGCTAGCAATTCATCCTCAAATCGATCTTGATTCATGCCAATATAAACAAATCTAGATAAACTTATAAGCCGACCAAGCTTTTCTGGACGCCTTCTATAAGATTTGTCTAATATAAGCCCTCCAACTTCAGTGCCCCCATCCATGTCTAAATGCAATCTCAGAATTTGGTGAATAAAGCCCACACTTAAATCAGGACTAAATCTCTCCCGCTTTAGAACTTTAAAGCTGTAGTTAGGGTTTGTGGGCGTGCCTTTTTTAGCCACTACTTGTGAACAGCCCGCCAGCAATCCGTCTTCTAAATCTTCACAAACAAAAAAGTATAAAGCTTCACTTTTATCTAGCTCACCTTTAAACGACTTTTGGCTTTTTAAGATTTTTTTTTCAATTTCTTTTTTGTTGGCAGGAAGGTTCAACAAAGTAAATTGCTTTGCCAAGTCAAACAAAGACTCAAGATCACCCTCTTTTGCTGGTCGAATAATAAAGTTCATACACAATTGCTTTCTATCATTTTTTTATAAAACTCTGTGGCCTGATGCAGCTCTTTAATGCTCACTTTTTCATTGGGAGCATAGGAGTTACCAATGCCTTTTCCTGGCCCCAACACTAAACTTTCAATGCCAAATCTATTAAAAATATTTGCCTCTGTGCAAACAGAGCTTTTTATTAAACTTGTTGAAAAGCCACTGGTGAGCATTAACTCATAAGCCTTTTTTAAAAACTCTGATTTAGAAGATAACATAAAAGGCTTTCGATACTCTTTAATGTTAAATTCAGCACCTAGGGTCTCACAAATATTGGCCACACTTTTAATCCAGGCAGAATAAATGGGCTCTTTCACCGCAGGTGGCACCCGGCAACTGCCAGATATTATGACCTCGTCATTGGTGGTTGTTACAGTGCCTAAATTCATTGTTGCCACTGGAGGATAAAAGCTTTCATCGGGATAGTTTTGAAAGTCCTCCTCTAGTTCTTTTAACTGCTCAACCAAATATATGACCTTGCTAGCCATGTTGTTTTCAATGTCACCAGAGATATCAAACTCCACAAAGGCATTTTCTGGAACAGACTGAAAGCCTACTCCGCCGGCAAGATCCATAATAACCACGCCTTCAGGTAGCTTTTTCAAGTACTCAAGCATGAGTATAATGGCGTTTTCGCCCATGATGGGGTAGCCCGAATGAGCCGCTTTGCCGTGAAAGACTTTGCTTTGAGTTTGGCTTTTTTCAGTGTTGTTGTGCTCAGAGTGATAATCTTTTTCTTGTTGAGTGAAAGGGATTTTTATTTCTAAGTGAGTTAGCCCTGAGCAAGCGTGCACAAGTTGTAATGAAGTTGGCTCCCCCACAAGTGCCGAGTTAACTTTGACCTGACCATGGCGAATCAATTTAATCGCTCCCTGCATACCACTTTCTTTTCCATAAGTTCCCACCAAATACAAAGGCTTTTTAAATCTTTTATCTTTATAGGCTTTTAAAGCTATCAGTTTACATAAAAAATCTAACTTGCAGTCGGCGGCTCCGAGCCCATACAGATCATCGCCATATATGCTAGAGTTAAATGGGTTAGCGTTGGTCTTTGTCCACAAGGCATAAACACCCGGCTCTGAAGTGTCTAAGTGAGTTTGAAGCAGTAAACCTCCATCATGCTTTTGCATGTCTTTTGGGGTAATCACAAGATTACAATTTTGAGGTGAATCTGATGATTCAAAATACAATTGAGAGCTAAGCCCCCATTCGGAACAAAGCTCCGATACAAACACAGCAAGGTCTTTATTGCCTTGCTGTGGTGTTGAGTCGATAGAAATAAATTTTTGGCAAAGCTCTATAAAATTCAAGCAAGCTCCAAAATCGATTTTTCAATAACTTTTTTGGCCACCTGGATATCATCTGATGTCATCACTGCCGGAATTAAAAACCTCACCCTAAAAGGCCCTCGACCACATCCAAAGCTAATGATTCCATTTTTATAAAGTGCTTTTAAGACTTTAATCATACTCTCTTTAGTTCCATCAAGAGGAGTGACGGCCACCATTAAGCCCATGCCTCCGGCGTCTTGTAGAAGTCCCTTGCAGCTACCTTCATTGAGTTCGTTGAGCATGCCTACAAACTCTTTATGAATGGACTCCACTTTACCCTTGGGCCCCATGTAGTCTTCCGTGTCTAGAATGTCTAAAATCTTGCGTCCCGCAGAAAGCGCCGCCGAAGACCCGGCAAAGGTTCCAGCAATTAAACCCGGCTTTGGGTTCAGCTCTTCGGTGTATAATGTGGCTGCCGCTTGAAGAGTTTTAGCAACGGTACAAATATCAATGTATTCCGACAATTGCAGCTTATCAAAGGCAAAGAACTCTCCGGTGCGACAAAAAGTTTGTATCTCATCAGCCCAAACAGGAATTCCGTTGTCTCGACACATTTCAAGTAAAGGCACAAAAAACTCTCTTGGCGCTACATTATAGCCACCCTCTCCCTGAATAGGTTCAAAGATAAAACCCGCAATATTGCCTTTGTGTTTTTCTATATGCTCTTTTAAAATTTGAGTGGCCTCTTCAGTACTGTTTGGATTGTTTTTGTCATAAAAAGGCACTCTTAAAATTTCATTATACTCCGGTAGCCCCTCGCGCATGCTCGGGTTGTCAGTGACTTCAGCCATCATAGTGGTACGACCAGCAAAGGCGGCTCGCATGGCAATGACCATTCTAGCAGCACCGGTTTTTTGGCGGCACATTTTTAGAGCGTTTTCGTTGGCCATAGAGCCGGAAGTTGTAAGCCAACAGTGCTTTAAGCGACTCTTTCTTGTGGCAATTTCAACCAGTTTTTCAGAAACACGCACCATCTCATCACCGGGCTCTAAGTTTCCTTGCATAACAACATCTTGCACAGCCCCTTTAACCGCCGCCTTCATAATCTCGGGGTGGGAGTGGCCAAAAATATTAATTCCAATGCCATTTATTAAATCCATCTTTACAGCGCCATCGTTGGTCTCAACATAGCAGCCCTTCCCAATGCCGGAGCCGAGATAGGGGTAAAACAATGGTCGTCCTCGCATATTTTCTAACAACTCAATGTCTTTTTTAGCATGCTCTTCCTGATCCGCATCTTTTAAGCCCTTGATGTGCTCAGAGTGTTCTGACACAAGCCCAACAAGCTCTTCAATTTTTGCATCAATATTTGCGTCTTTATTCATGTTTAAACCGATTAATTGGCTCATATACTGTAAGTCCTTTTTGTTATTTGCTCGAATATACTACTCTGCTCCACCGGGACTGACAAGCTTATGCCCATAGGCACTAAAATGAAAATATAATACGATGAGTTCTAGACAAATACTAAGAGCATTTCTAAACTCGTGTTTATGAGAAAATTAATTTTTAGCCTATTATTTACTTTCTTTATTTTTCCACAGGGTTATGCACAGGACTATCAAGGCGTAGACGAGAGCCCTAAAAACAATTCTGAGCTGAGCTCTTTTTTAAAGGGACTTCAGCTTTATAAAAACCAACAGTATCAAGAATCTTTTGAACAGTTCTTACAGGCCTACAATCAGGACAAAAATAACCCAAATGTGCTCTTTAATCTCGGGTTAAGCGCTATGAACGCTGAAAAAATCGGTTACACAATTGGCGCGTGGCGAAAAGCTCAGTTTGTCTCCCCGTTGTTTTTCCAGGCACATCGGGCCCTTAAAGCCTTCAACGAAAAAAACCCTAAGGCCTTAAAAATGACCTCTTGGCTTGATCGTTATTTCTTGACCTATGTACCAGCGGAACTGCTGTTCTCACTGCATGGTGTGGCCCTAGTGTATTTTGGTTTTTTAATGCTTAGAGTGCGTAAAATTAGAAGGCAGGCATTAAAAGAAAACATAGACTTTAGTTTTCAACCTTTTTTAACTAAAACACTCGTAAGTGGAAGCCTTTTTGTGCTCTTAAGCTTTTTTACAGCCTTTAAAGCCCATTCTTTAATCGATAAAAAAGCCAGCCTGATCGCCAGTCAACCTCTTTACGTCACGCCCAGCGCTGAGGCCACCTTCGTCAACGAAGTGGAAGAGGGCGACGTTGTTCAGGTGGAGAGCGAACAAAGTCAATGGACTCAAATTAAAACCTCAAAAGGGGCTATTGGCTGGGTGCCTTCTCAAAACCTTTTTGTCTTTTCAGGGTGGGATATATGGTAGATCTTTTTTGGCAAAATTTTTTTAGAAAAGACCTTCAAGAAACACAAATTCATGAGCTTTTAAAAAACTGTTACCTTTTTGAAGGCCTAAGCCGTCGAGAGATCAAGTTTTTGCGAAGCAATGTTCACATTAGAGATTACAAGCCCGGCGAGTTTATTTTCAAGCAAGGCGATTTAGGTGTTGGAATGTACATTGTACTCAAAGGACATATTAACATCTATGTAGAAGATCGCAGCAGCGAAGAGCCAGAAGCCCAAGTTATTACAAACCTAAAAGAGGGAGACTTTTTTGGTGAGTCGGCCCTTGTTGATAGCAATGAAAAAAGAACAGCTTCAGCTCTTGCTCAAGATCAGGTTCGTTGTGTTGGTTTTTTTAAGCCTGATCTTTTTGAAATCATAGAAAGAAACCCCTCTACCGGCGTAAAAATTGTATTGCGACTTTGTGAGGTTTTGGGCCGCCGACTTAAAGAGACCGGACATAAAATTACTGAGTTAAGAAAAGAAATCCAATTGATTGCACAACAAAGCGAGTGATGAGTGAAGCCATTTTCCTCAAGACAAAAAAAACTCATTCGTGAACAAAACATTCAGCTGACAGCTTTTGTTGGCTTGATGTTTTTATTTTTTTTAATGCTCATTAAAATCGAAAGTTTGTTGCCTTCGTTTTTATTGGCTTTTGTGATCAGCTATCTTTTTAGCCCCATTGTAAACTACCTTGAGCGAAATGAATTCAAACGGCAAATTTCAATTTCTTTACTTTTTGTGATCACCGGTGGGCTTTTGGCTCTAATTACCTCAATTATTTCTCCCATGATCAGTCAACAATTGACTCTACTTCAACTGGACAGTCCTCGTTATATCGAAGGCACTATGCGAATTATTAAAGGCTTTGAATCTCGCTTTGTGTTTTTAAACGATATAATTGGAAACTACGATTTTGGCCAGCAGGTTGAGGACTTTTTAAGAAGCAACATGGGCAGTTTTTTTGAAAGTCTTCCAAAGATTGTCTCAAAGTCTTTAACTACACTGATTTTAGCACCCTTTTTTGCTTTTTTTATGCTTCGGGATGGCAACAAAATGTCCCGTAAAATGCTTGCCCTTGTTCCTAATCGCCACTTTGAATTGATACTTAATTTATTTCATCAAATAAACCAACAGCTAGGGGGCATTATACGGGCTCGACTGTTAGAAGCGGCCATTGTTGGAGCGGTTGTGTGGTTTGGACTGTGGCTGATCTCTTTTCCCTACGCCCCTTTGCTTGCTGTTTTTGCGGCCCTTACAAACTTGATTCCCTATGTTGGGCCCATTATTGGCGCGGTGCCCGCCATCATCATTGCTTTAATTAACTCAACACCGTCGATTGATTTTATACTGATGGTGGCCACCTACGGGTTGGCTCAAATCATTGATATCTTTTTTATCATACCCATGGTTGTCGCTCGAATTGTGGATCTCCACCCGATCACAGTGGTTGTGGCCATTATTATTGGCTCTCAATTTATGGGAGTCTTGGGAATGATTATTGCCATTCCGGTTGCCAGTGCCTTAAAAGTGACCCTGATCAGTATTTACGACCACTTAGTTGAGTTTAAATCTTGATCCTCATGTTATTCCCCAGTAAACTTCTGGCATGAAAGCATTAAAGGGACTTTTACCCATATTTGTATTTATTTTTGCCGCCTGCAGCCACTTGGCTGATGTAGACACCTCTACTGCTGAAGGAGCCTTCAAAAAAGCCCAATTATTTGAAGAAGCCTCAAGATTTCAAGAGGCCATATCTCAGTATAACACTGTTAAAAATAAATTTCCCTACCACAAGTTAGCCACAGAGGCTGAGCTAAAAATTGCAGATATTGAATTTGAGAGACAAAACTTTATTGAAGCTCAGTACGCTTACGAGCTTTTTAAGTCTTTGCACCCTAAGCATCCAAAAATAGACTATGTCATTTACCGCCAAGCAATGAGCTTGTTTAATCAAATTCCTGAAGTGATCGCACGAGATCTTTCAGCAGCTCCTCAAGCCATCGATATTTATGACGAGTTAATCATGAAGCACCCAAACTCTGAGTACATTGCCCGTGCTAAAGACTACCGCCAAAAGACGCTTGATAAATTAGCTCAAAAAGAGCTTTATATTGCGGACTTTTATTACAAACGTGAGACTTTCTCAAGCGCGCTTGGAAGATATGAAAATATCATTAGACAGTTTCCCGACGTGGGTCTTCGCTCCAAAGCTCTATATCGCGCCAGCTATAGTGCTTTAAAGGCGGAACAAAAGGATAAGGCGCGCCTATACTACAATCAGTTAATTAAAGAATACCCAAAATCTTCTGAAGCCAAAAAAGCAAAGGATATTGCCAATGAGCTACGTTGATCACGAAGAACTACTAGTAGCCGCTCGTGAATACTTTATTGAAGATAACTATTCGCAAGCTGAACCTATTTTGAACCAATTGGTTCTTAAAAATTCTAAATCTCCAGAAGTCTTTCACATGCTGGGTGCTATATTCTATGACAATGGAAAGTTCAGTAAGGCCATTCGTGCTTTTAAGCGCGCTTTAGAGCTTGATCCATCATTCACTGATGCAAGTGTAGGACTTAGTATTATATTAAACGACCTTGGACGCTACGATGAGGGACAAAAGGTTTTTAATGATGCTAAAAAGGTTTTAGATGAAACTCGTGTTAAAGATGACCCTTTTATCAATGAGAAGTTATCCACCAAGCACGACGAGCTTGGCGATCTTTACCTGCACTATGGACGCCCTAAAGAGGCCCTTGAGCAGTTTTACAAGTCTTTAAATCTCACCACCAGAAAAGCGGAAGTTACTATGAAGGTGGTTGAATGTTATGTTAAGTCTGGTGATTTAAAAAAAGCGGCTAAAGCTTTAGAAGATCTTATTGCTATCATTCCTGATTTTATTCCAGGAAGACTAAAGCTTGCCCAAATTTATTACGAACAAGAGGAACTGACTAAAGCTAAACAACAGTGGCAAAGTGTTTTAAGTAGACAGCCAGATCATCCTCAGGCCGTTAAAATGATCAATCAACTTAAACACCAACAACAAATTTCACTTTAGGAGATGTGGCCATGGCACAAATGAAAAGCGAAATGATCCCCTTCATCACAAAAGAAGAAATCGAAGATCTTGTAGAAAGCTTAGCACAACAAATCGAGCGTGATTATGCCGGTCGTAAGCTTGTAATGATCTGCCCACTAAAAGGCTCTTTTTTGTTTGTGGCCGACCTAATGAGAAAAATCAATTTAGATCAAGAGTTGGATTTTGTTCACCTGACTTCGCCAAAAAATGAGGGCGTAAGAATCCTTAAAGACATCTCCATAGACATTACTGGAAAAGATGTACTTATACTTGAAGAGATTGTAGACGCAGGACGTACTTTGTCGTTTTTAGTAAAACGTTTACTGGCCAACGACCCTGAAACCTTAAAAGTGGTCAGTCTGTTTGATAAACCCGCCCGTCGCGAGCTTCCTATTAAGCCTGATTATATTGGTAAAACTATTGATGATCGCTATGTGATTGGGTATGGAATGGATTCCGAAGAGTACGGTCGAAATTACGAAGGCTTGTTTACATTCAGTCAGTAATTAATTAACTAATACGTTAACCACAAAAAATATCATTACTGAATAAACAAAAAACATCACAAGTTGTCCTGAAATCATAGTTGCATCCCCTAGCCACCTTTTATTCTGGGGGACCGTGGCTCGGTAAGTCAAGAAATAATTTTGTATTTTCAGGAACTTAGACCCCAAAGACTATTCTTATAAAGAATTACTGTTTAGAAACAATCTTTCCTAAAAGATCGTAGTCATGGCTGTCAGTGATTTCAACATTCACCATGTCTCCAACACTGGCATCACCCTCATTGATATAAACCACACCGTCTATATCAGGTGCTTGTTGTGAGCTTCGGCCTTGTAGTAACAAGTCTGTTTCCTCACTAAAGCCCTCCACCAATACAGGCAGCACTTTGCCAATCATGGCTTGGTGACGCTTTCTTGAAATATCTTGCTGCAACTCCATAAGCTGATCATGACGACGCTGCTTAGTGGCTTCATCAACTTGATCAGGCATGCTTCCCGCTTTGGTTCCTTCTTCTGGTGAGTATTTAAAACACCCCACACGGTCAAACTGCTGCTCTTCCACAAACTTTAAAAGCTCTTGAAACTCTTCTTCCGTCTCACCAGGAAAGCCCACAATAAATTGAGTTCTTATCACAGCTTCTGGAATTTCAGCCTTAATATTTTTCAAGACCTCTTCAATCTCTTCCTTGGTCATTCGGCGATTCATGCGCTTAAGAACTGAGTTGCTAATGTGTTGAAGAGGCATATCAAAGTACTTTACTAAGTTGTCGCGGCTTTTGATCAGCTCAATCACCTCTGGAGTTATGCCATCTGGGTACAAATAAAGTAAACGAATCCATTGAGCACCAGAATTATCGGAAAGAGCTTTTAATAACTCATAGGGAGACTCTGTACGGGTTTTGTCTTTTCTTTTTAAGTCCCAACCGTAGTCAGTAAAATCATGAGAAATCACAATTAGCTCTTTCACACCACCGGCCACTAAAAGTTTTGATTCACTTACTACGGCATCAAGAGAGCGCGACTGTAAGTTACCTCTGATCATTGGAATGGCACAAAAAGCGCAACGTTTTTTACAGCCCTCAGAGATTTTTAAATAGGCTCTGTATTTAGGCTGGGTGTTAACTCTGGGTGTGCCTTCTTGCTGAAGATAAGTTGGCAAATAGAAAAACTTTTTTTGTACACTGCCGTTTTCATCTTTACCGGGGTTTTTTAAAATATCGGCGATGTTTTGAAAAGCACCCGAGCCAATAAAAATATCGGCTTCAGGAAGCCCTTCGACGAGTTCATCTTTATATCTTTGAGTCAGGCAACCCGCTACAACGAGCTTTTTTAAGTTTTTGTTTTTCTTTTCACCCATTTCAATAATGGTTTGAATGGATTCTTTTTTTGAGTCTTCAATAAATCCACAAGTGTTTACAATCACCGTGTCCGCTTCGTCTGCGTTGTCTGTCACGCTGTAACCTTCTTGGGTGAGAGAGCCCAACATGATCTCGGTGTCGACCAAGTTTTTAGGGCATCCCAAACTTACAAAGTGAACTTTTTTATTTTCATTGTCGTTTTGATTTTTAATTTCCATGTACTTCCTCAATATACGGTCACGTCTGAATTCTTAGGAGGCGTGTATTTAAAAAGGCTTTTGTCAGACTTTTCTTTTCTTTCAATATTAGTTAGCTCATAAGATGTTTTATTTTCTAAATCATCCCAGTACTGTAAAAACATCACCTCTTTGGTTTTTTGGTGAAAAATAATGGCAAGCTTAGTCACCCCAGGAAACTCAGAGGCATTTTTTGGTTTTAAAATGTAACTTTCAAAGTCTTTAACTTTATTGTTACCGATCAACTCTAACTTTTTAGTCACACCGGTGTTTCCAAATAATAGATTAAAGAAAGCTTGAGCTCTTTTGGCTTTATCTTTGGCTACTTTAACAACCACCCATTTGTCTTTTTCAAAATCTGATTTTTCAGCAAACCAAATCACATCTTCACCAATAACTAGGTGACTTGGCTTAGGGTCATGCATATTTAGTCTCAACTGACCTTTAGAAAAATACATTTTTCCTTTAGAGGTCTCAGTTTTATCAAGCAATGAATAGGTGTTCTCTCGCTCTACATCCATACTTACAAGCTCTGAGCTCCAATAACTGTCAAAGGCCTCTTTGATCAGCCTTAAGTCTTTCTTCTCCCCAAAGGCCTGCAGGCTTAAAAAACACAAAACCATTAGCTTTATAAACAATGAACTCTCCTTCACCTTCAACACGTTGCAATATATCTATAAAGCCCCTAAATTCCAAGCGAAAATCCTCAGATATCTAGACCTCAAGTCGATTTTAAAAAGAATACAGCCCCACAATACCTCCCCAAGACATGGACGGACTCCTTTTCACCATCAAAAATACTTGGAATGAAAGTCAGGCTATTTGATGCTGTTTAGGTTACATATTGTGGTTATCGAATCTATCCACCCAATTTCGAAGCCTTTAGTGAAATAAGCACACTTTGAGCGTGCATAAGCTTTTGCATCAACAGTATTTATGGAAAAGTTTTGGAACTACATTCGAATCTGTCATGTGTGCAAAAGATATGAATTAGTGTCCACAAGCCTATTGTGTGACTCATGTAAGAATCAGCTACTTCATGAATCTGATTTAAGCCAAAAAGAATTATATTTAGATCTTGGGTTCACTGTGTACAACTGGTGCCATTGGACCGAAGACAACGACCCTCTTCTTCGCCCAATCATTTATGCCCTTAAAGGCGGATATTTAAAACAAGCTATTTACGAACTTTGCACAGAAGTCTCTCTACACGTCAGTGAAGCCTTCCAAAATCAACCAATTCTTTTACCCGCCCCCTCAAAAAACAAAAACCAAAAAGACCATGCCTATATAATTGCAGAATCCCTTGCCGAAATTTTTAACCTTAAAATCATTAATGCCTTTGAAAGAGTGAACACAAGTGCTCTTCAAAAAAGTAAATCGAAAAACCAAAGGAAGCTTCCTAACTTAAAGCTTAACTCCGATCTTACTCTCACGGAGAGAAAGAGTCTTTTAAATCCAGAAAACAATCTTTTATTTATTGATGACATTGTGACTACAGGCTCAACTGCAAAGCATGCTTTTAATAATGTTAACAAACACTATAAGTTTTCAGCCTTTTCGTTGTTTTATAGACCTCTAAAGTTTAATGATGACTGATTATTTTAATAATTATATTATGTTTACCTTTTAAAAGGAATGTTTATGTTTAAATTTTTATTCTTATCATTACTCGTATTCGCTAACATGGATTACGACCCCACATCTCTTTTTTCTGGAGAAAGTTGCACGGGGAGTATGCCAAAAGAAGAGTGTAGCTCTATTATTCATGGCGAATGGGAGGACAAAATCCCTAGCACCAAAAAAACGATTTTAAATAAATTTGGCAAAGATCCACATATTACTAAGGTTAAAAAAAATGATACGCTCTACACTACTATAAAATATAAAGGCCTTTTAATTAACTTAGCTAAAGTTATAAGCAGTGTTATCGTAAGCGTTGAAATTACAAGTGATAGATATAAATTAAGCAATGGAATTAATATAAATGATAAAAGATCTCAGGTAGAAAAATTGCTCGGTGTTGGCATAAAAATCTCAGACTCCATAACTAAATACTGTGCTGGAGAAAGTGACTATTGCCTAAAGTATGAATATAAAAATGATGTAGTTAAAAAGATCATATGGTTGCCCTACTTCGGATAATGTTTATTACCTTAATTATGATAGGGAATATCGTTAATAATAGTAAAACTTCTATAAAGTTGCTCTAAAGCCATGGCGTAAGCCACATGATGATTCATTGTAAGTGGTGAGAGTGAAAGCTTTAAATTGGCTCTTGATTTAACTTCCTGACTTAAGCCAAAGGCTCCCCCAATTAGAAAAATTATTTTTTGTTTATTGAGCTCTAAAGCTTTTTGAATTTTGTCAGCAAAGACTATGGAGTTTTTAGACTCTTTCTCCGCTTCATCAAAAATGATGAGGTAGTCTTCAGGCTTTAGGGCTTTTAAAATTTTTTGTTCTTCATTTTTTACTTTTTGATCACTTTGTTGGCGAGGTAAGTTGTCGGTTTTTATGATTTTAATATCGACTTTGACAAAATGATTGAGCTTTTTAAGATAATCTTGCTCAAAAAGCTCCAACCACTTTTCTTTTGAGGACTGAATGCGCCACACCTCAACAGAGGTCATGACAACCTTGTGCCTTCGCGCCAGAGGTCTTCGATTTTGTATTCCATACGTACATAGTCATAAAACAAATGAACAATAAGGTTTCCATAATCTAACACTACCCATTTGCCCTCTTTTTCACCGTCAACAGTGTAAGGGAACACTCCGTATTCGTCTTTTACTGAACGGATTAAGTTTTCAGCAAGACTTGCGGTGTTTCTACCGCTGGTACCACTGGCTGCAATGGTGAACTCTGAGGGTTGATCAAGGCCTGTAAGGTCAAAGGCTTCTACTTGAATGGCCGATTTGTTTTTTAAAAAATCCACACAGTACATAGTGAGCTCTTTATAGTCTTTGACTTTGTCGCCAATGGTATTGAACAAGCCGTTGTCACGAATGTACTTTTCCACTTCAAGTGGTAAATATTGGGCCACACTTCTGCCGGTTCTTAAGCGCTTTCTAATATCAGTGGCTGAAACGTTTACGTCTTTGAGTTTAATAAAAGTGATGGATTTCCCTGTCGTAAGGGTGGCTTGGTCGTAGTCGAAAATTTCAACAATATCTTGTAACCCTTCTGGGAACTCTTCTTTGTTTTTTGGCAGCTGTGCTCCAGGTCTTGTGGTCACAATTAAGTGAACTTTTGAAAGAATGTCTTTATAGCCTTTCCACTGGTCAAACTTTTCAAATTGATCTGCACCAATAATTAAATAGATCTCTTCATCTTGATGTAAAGCCTGATACTGATCAATAGTGTCTAGAGTGTAACTGGTTCCATCACGCTTAAGCTCAATTTCATCAACTTCTATAATTTCTGGATACTCTCTCACCCCAAGCTTTACCATCTCTAGTCTTTGCTCAGGTGTTGGCCCTTCGGTGGGAAGTTTTAATGGTGCTTGTAAAGCCGGTACAACTTTAATAGTTGTTAAGTTCATAATGTCGGCCACGGTTAACATGCTATTTATGTGACCTTGATGAATCGGATTGAAAGAGCCTCCAAAGACTCCAATTTTTTTATTTGTCATCACCAAATACCTTCTTTCCCATTTCTGTAATTAAAGGTTTAATGTTTTCATGAGTGGCAGCGGATATAGTTAATACATTCACTCCCTGCTCTTCAAACTGTTGCTTTACAGTATCAAGAGCTCTCTCATCAATGGCATCTATTTTATTTAAAACCACTAACTGTTGCCTATGAGCCAATGGCACATAATCAGAAACGCCTTTATAAGTTTCATCATAATACTTTAGCTCGTCATTAATTTTGTTGTAGTCATCTAAGGGGTCTCTTCCACTAAAGCCACTCACATCAATTAAATGCACAAAAGCTTTTGTTCTTTGAATGTGCTTTAAAAACTGAATGCCGAGACCGACTCCTTTATGAGCCCCTTCAATAAGACCCGGAATATCTGCCACAACGATGGACTGATCATCACCATATTTTACAACACCAAGTTGTGGAGTTAAGGTTGTAAAGGGGTAGTTGGCAATTTTGGGCCTGGCATTAGAGATCACTGAGATTAGGGTGGACTTGCCGGCATTGGGAAAACCGATCAAACCTATGTCGGCTATCAGTTTTAATTCCATTTTTACTTTTTTAATTGTGCCAGGCAAACCTTTTTGGGCAATCCC
>JAKUPT010000069.1 GCA_022450595.1 Bdellovibrionales bacterium | reverse complement strand
ACTCAAATCATAATGAAGTTGAAAGCGAAGTTCTTCATCAGTAGAAATTAACAGCCTTTCAATTTGCCTATTGATTTGATTGATAACTTCATCAGATGCCGAGCCAATATCTCGTCCAAAAACCTTAAATCCAACGCCCAACGAGCCGTCCTTGTAAACCATAACGTCATTATGGAAATGCCAGTACGGAAGTTTGTCTGCTAAAGACTTATTCATATATTTTCCTTGATCGTTTTATTTCACTTTCTCCATCTTCGCCTGCTGAGAGCTGGCCTGGCTCTAAATGGTACTTAATAAGATGAACCAAATAATTTTCAGGCTTGTTTCTTTTCGCAAAGTAAAGCGCCATGGCCATTATGGATGGAACAATAAAAACCATGATAGTTCCTAAAGTCGTTTGTCCGAAAATGAGGTTCATTATGGCCGCAAACAAAAGGACAAAAAGGAGATCGTGGACCTCCAGGCCCACGATCTTAACTTTAGAATCTAAACGACGATGAATTGTTGATGTATCTAGCATTATTGCCCCGCTGCTGATTGAAACCAGCTAATAATATGAGGTGCAAGAAAGCCAACGATACTACAGACGATCACCATAATGATTCGTCCTTTTGCCGCTCCGTCGCCAGTGAGAGCAAGAATGACGGCATAAACAAGGCCAAGCACACTGACCAGAGGTAAGATGACAGTAATCAACTGTGTCGTTAGATTTTGCATCTTAGTCTCAAAGCCGCCAGCAAATTGGGCATGGGCTAAGTCTGGAAAAAAAGCCATGATTCCAATTGCTGTTATCATCAATGTCACTCCCCATAAGCTTTCCTTAGTCATTATTGCTTAACCCCATAACTAAAAGTTTTGAATAAGGACCAAAATCTATAAAGACATCTCCATTTGTTTGCCTTGAAGCGATTCCTTCTCCAACAACTTTTCGCTGATGAAACTTTCCATTCTTTTTAATGACAACCTCGGCCCGAAAGTGAATCTCTTCATTTTGGGAGCCTGTAGGCTTGAGGTAGTATTGAGTGTCGGGGTGAATATCAATTTTTAGGCGATATTCACCAAATTTTTCATCATAAAACGCGACACCTGCGGGAATGTTTTTTTTGTTTTCTTTATTAAACCACCATAGTAAAACTGGTTTTGCTTGTTTTGTTTGTTCTTGAGTCATTGTTTCTCCAAAAATTAAATCTTTTACCTTCCGATAGTCCTTTCCATATTTTAGGATTTAGCTAAAAGATGACCTCCTAGGCGCACTCAGGTTGTTTTTCAGTTATTATTTTTAGTTCATGAGTCAATGGCTCTTTTAGCCTCTCAAGAGCAGAAGACAAAAGGTTGCAAACAGCTCCAATTGAAAGGTGAAGTGATTTTGCAATCTCGTATTCACAAAGACCTTCCCAAAATTTGAGGTAAACGACCGCAAGTTCTCCTGTGGGGAGGTTGGCCACTTGCTCACGAATAATTCTCTTTTTATTATTCGATAGTCCTTTGAAGCCTTGAGGCTTGGTTTTTCTTTTCTCTCTCAAGTAAGAATCTGAAATAGAGTTGTCCATATGTTTTTGAATTCTTCTCGGTGCCCAGATGAGTTCTTTGTTCTTATTCATCTTAAAGCTCCTTGCTTCCATTCTTGGGACCAAAGAAGAGCAATTGAAGGTGTTGATCCTTGATCTGGTTTAATTTTTCTTCGTTGATCTTGTTTGTTGAAAGAGATTTCCAAATTCCACGAAAGGGGGTGTTGAAAAATCGCTGTAACTTGAACTTTCTTGTAATGCCCATGAATCCTCCTCGAAGCATTGATTGTTGCGTTTCTTGAGGAGATGTATTTCACGGGTTGTGCCAAGACTTGGCATTATAGAAAAATCAGTGATTGCAATTACTTACTTGAGAGTAGCTTTTGAAAAAGTGTAACGAAAACAGTAGTGATACAATTAAGGAAATAGTATCGCTACTATATTTTTTGAGTTTTAAGTTGGATTTATTATTTATCTCTAGGAATATAAATCAATGAGTGTAGGTAAATCTTCTATTGCTGAGGGCTTCCAATTAAAGATTCCCAGCAGAACGACGAAAATTAGTAATGCTCCTGCAATTTTTTTTAATCAACTTGTTGTTAAGCATTATTTTTCACCGTTTGCTGAGACTTATCGTTTAAACGTTTATGAGACACCGAGGCCCGCTTGCCTTAGAGCATTCTCATCAATACTGCCAACTTTACAACATTCTACAAGCGCTCCATTTATAGCAACAGCGGGTAAGCGAGTCACGCCGTAACTCTTAGCTTTCTCTCGACATTCATTTGTTGAGCAGCCCTTATTAAGATCATAGACAATGACCTCACAAGAGTCACAGGCCAGCTTCTTCACGAGTTCCACAGTTGGTTCACAAACGGGGCAACCTGATGTGAAAACTTCTACCTTTCTTTTACTCATTTCTAAACTCCTTTGTTTTCTATCTCGAAAAGCAATATTGCCTCTCAGCTATATTTATACACTCTACACCCAGGTATCGAATCAAGAGAAAAGTGCTCGGTTCTGGCTGAGGTGGAAGACTTGATTATTTTAGGACAATTGTCTTGAATCTATACTGTGGTATAGAGTGTATAATGTTAAATTAGGAGGAATTGTGCCACAAGAGAAAAAACTGTTACAAATTGGAGAAATTGCCAAATTGGCCGGTGTTAATATTCAGACTTTGCGTTATTACGAGCGTCGCGACATACTAAGACCCCGTAGTAAAAAAGAATCTGGATTCCGTCTTTATTCAAAAGATGACGTTAAAACAATCAAGTTTATAAAGCATGCCCAAGAGCTTGGATTTAAACTTGAAGAAATCAAAGAGCTTATAAATTTACGAGTCTCTACTAGCGGTCGATCAGAAAAGGCACGTAAAAAGGCCAGCGAAAAGCTTGTTGATGTTCAAGAGAAAATCAAAATGCTAAAGAACATTGAGAAAACACTTAAAAAACTTGTATCAGATTGCAAAAACAATAGGACTTCGTCTGGCTGTCCAATAATCGAAGGAATAGAGAGATCATTATGACTAACTTAAATGAAAAAAACTCTAAAAAAGTTAAGGGCCCTTTGGCTTGGTTAGGCTCCATTGGCTCAGCTATAACGGTAGGACTTTGCCCTATATGTATTCCTGCAATCGGTGCTTTTTTGTCATCAATAGGATTGGGTTTTTTAGTGACAGAATCAGTTTTAAAGCCTGTTCTTTTTCTCTTTATTTTTACCGCTTTGTTTGGTTTTTTCTGGTCCTATTTAAAGGAACATCGAAATATCTATCCCTTTATAACGGGATGTCTTATGGCCATCGCTATCTATGTGGGCAGGTATGTTTATATAAGCGGCGCAGTTAATATAACGTTGATGTATGGCGGAGCTGCTGGCATTATTGGCACAAGTATTTGGAATTGGCGCTTAAGAAAAAAAGGCCAACATTGTTCATCCTGTCAGACTTCCTAATATTTTTTTAACTGGCACAGCAACTTAGTGACTTAACATCTTTGTCAAAGGTTTGAGCCGCAAGTTTTATTCCCTCACTCAAGGTGAGGTATGGGTGCAATTCTTTTGCGATATCCGAAATGGGTATTTTGTATCTCATCATTAAGCCCAACTCCATAAGAAGTTCAGAGCCCTCGGGCGCAATAATGCGAGCGCCAATCAACTCTTGTGTTCCAGTTTTCCTTAATAACTTTATAAAACCTCTTGTGTCCCTTGCAGCAATTGCTCTTGGGACGTTATCGAGTGTCAGCTTTGAAACGTCATATTCTATGCCTTTAGCCTTTGCTTGAGCCTCATTAAGGCCAACGCCCGAAACTTGTGGGTCTGAAAATATCACCCACGGAACAACTTCATAATTGGTTTTTCGCTGATTTCCTTGAAAAGCATTTTCTGCGGCAAGGTTTCCTTCATAGGCAGCAACATAAACCAGTGCCGGACTTGAAAGGACATCTCCGGCAGCGTAAATATTCTCAATACTTGTTTGTCCATATTCGTTAGCTTTGACGGCACTGCTTTTATCTGTTTGAACCCCTATGGCTTCAAGATTAAGCCCTTTGGTATTCGGCTTTCTTCCTGTAGCCACAAGAATTTTTGAAAAACTCTTACGTCGAGATTCTCCATCACGCATAAATGCAACTTCAACACCGTCTGGGCTTTCTTTGACTTGTGAGACTTGTGTGCGGTTTAATATTTCGATCCCTTCGCTTTCGAAGTATTCTGTCATCCAGTGGGAAATATCATCATCTTCTTGAAAGAGAATTTCACTTCGCTGGATAATTGTCACTTTTGAGCCAAGTCTAGCAAACATTTGGGCCGTTTCAAGAGCAATGTAACCACCACCCACGACAGCTAGTGTTTCTGGAAGTTCGCTAAGTTCAAAAGCCGTTTTACTGGTAAGGTAATTAACGCTTTCTAGTCCCTCTATTGGCGGGATGAAGGCGGAGCTTCCTGTAGCGATTAGGATATTATCAGCACTGATATCACGTCCATCAACATCTAAAGTGTGTTGATCCTTAAATTGCGCCACTCCTTTTATCAGTTGAATGTTGTCATTATTTTCCAAAACAGATTGATATTTACCAATTCGCAAACTCTCAACAAGTTCTGCTTTATTATCAATCAAGGTCTTAAAATCAACATTAATAGTGCTCTGAGATAGACCTTTAAAGGGAATATTTTCTGCACGATGCTTTGCCTCAGCAGCTCTTATGAGTGTCTTTGAAGGTACACAGCCAAAGTTGACACAAGTCCCACCCAGTGTGGATTTTTCAATTATGGCCACTCTTTTTCCAAGTTCTACCGCTTTGATGGCCGCAGCAAAAGCGGCTGAACCACTGCCAATGATGGCGAGGTCATAATCGTATTCATTGTTGCAACAATCCATATTATCCTTCCTCGCATTGTCTTTTCGTTGCTTTGTAGCCAACAGAATCAATTTTTTCTTTGATTTTTACAGCATCGGTTTTGTTATCATCATAATCTACAACAGCACTTTTATTTTTAAGAGAAACATCAATATCATTGATGCCATCCAATTTATTGATGGCAACTTTCGTTGTTACGGTGCAGGCCGCGCAAGTCATCCCCTCAACTTTGAAGCATGCCTTCTGCGATTTTGCCCATGTTATTTGGGCCGTCAGCAAAATACTGGCTATCAAAATAATTTTTTTCATAAAAAGACCTTCCTTTTAATATATCCAAGCAACGATTTGTGGTGAAAAGATGCCAGCCAAGGCAAGCACAAGGCCTACGAAATAGGCGATGACCATTTTCTTGTATTTTCTTGGATCAGCACAAATTGAGTCTGGATCACAAGTATTCCTTTTTTTGAAAACCTGATAGCCTGCAAAACCAAAAATGCTCACCACGATAATGATTAATGGAACTCTAAACACGTCAAACTTTGCAAGCACTGCCGCACCTGAAACGCCTAAAACCGTCAGCACTAGAGGTCCAATACAGCACAAAGCCGTCAAAAAGGCTCCTATGACCCCAGTCCCTATAAAAAGGCCTGTTTTATTCTCAATATGATCTTTCTTGGCCATAAATCTGCTCCTCACTATTGCTTTACTTTATCCAGTTTAAGGTGTGTAGTATACTACCAGGTCAAGAGGTTTTTTATGAAAACAATAGATATTGTCAATGCAACAGGTGTGGATCGAGAAACACTTCGATTTTATGAATCTAAAGGACTTTTAACGGGTATTAAAAGAACACAAGCTGGTCACAGGCTCTTTCCCGAAGAAACAGTTTCTCAGATACAATTTGTTCAAATGGCAAAGCAAGCTGGTTTTACTTTGGCAGAGATTAAAGAGCTAATTGACCTACAAAAAAATCGAGGTCCATGTCGTCATGGTCGAGATATGGCCAAAGAAAAGAGAATAGAAATCTCTCAAAAAATGAAAGCTTTAAAGAAAATGGACAAAGTCCTCTCAAGCTTTATTCACAAATGTGAAAAAAATGGCGAAGCTGGCTTAAGTCGCGCCTGCCACTTTTCATTTGAACTGAAAGCTTAATATTCTTTTTTCTGATGAAGCCCTCATAAAGTAAAGTCCAGATGAGAGTAAAAAGAGGACTAGGTTTATTGGGTTAATTATCACTAAACCAAACTCAGAAACAAAGTAGCCTGTATACATCGGATGCTTAAGCCATTTATATATTCCAGTTTTTACATATTCACGTTTAGCCGGAGAAATTCCTATGGAGGTTCCAAGCTCTATAGTTGCAAGTGCAACAATAAGAAATCCAATGATGGCCATAATGTCTGAAGTGAAAAGCAATGCCTTGTCTACCGTAGAGGGTGACAAGTACAAGAGTGGCATTGCTGATGAAACATATGCCAAAATTGACATTGCCTTTCCTGATTTCTTTTCCGCTGGAGTTCTCTTTAAAAAGTAATATCCAGCCGCAAAGTCTCTTAAAACTAAGAGCAAAAAGAATATGAGTTGGGTTTGGTGCCAGCGATATAAAGCAATGGCACCGAACCCAAACATCATAAACGAACCTAGATATTTACCATAATCTTTAGTCATGATTAAATCCCAGGATTGTCACGACCATATAGATTTCGAAACTCTGGCCTTTGAATGACTTCTCTAAGAGTCTCTTCAGCCTCTATGGCTTGAATATATCTTAGAGCATGAGTCGTGAAAGATTCTTTGAAGTCTTCTTCATTGAGAATTTCTTCACCGTCATCTTTGAAACTATCGTTGAAAATGGTGTAAGGTTCACCATTAACATCAACTTGTCTTTTAAGCTCAATCAAATCCATGAGGGCTTGCTCCTCTTTTTCTATGGATATGATTCCGGCCTCTTGGGCGTAGACGTAAAATGTTTGTCCCATGGCTCCAACAGCAAGGACAACGGCTAAACTTCTAAAAAGATTCTTCATGATTTTCCTCCCTTCTTTGATATGAAGTTATTAATTTGTTCTGCGCTGGCCTGGGGGCAATCAAAATGAACGAAGTGGCCAGCGCCTTCAATCATTTTGAATTCAAAATCACCATGCTTAGAATCCTTTCTTAAGACCTCTGGTGGGAGCAGATTATCTTTTTCACCGGCAAGAAATAATTTCTTGCAAGGTTTTTGTTGTAACTTTTCAAGTAAATTTTCTTTTTGAGAGGCTTCTTCTCGTGCTTCGATAAATGCCTTTGAAGATACTTTGTCACTAAATAGCATCTTCTCGCCCTGTTTTGCATTGTTATAGGCAAAGTAATGAGGGGCGCAGCTTGCAAACCATTCTCTGTAAGTATTATCCGTTGGGTCATCTTGAAATGATTCAGCTTTAGTTTTTTGTTCATTTGTTTCATGTTCTGAAAACCTTTCGTTCACAGATTCAAAGGCCGCTTGTGAAAATGGGCTTGCAATACAAATAAAACTATCAATGTTCGAGCTATCATTTAAAAAGACATCTACGGCCAAGATGCCACCAAAAGAGTGACCACATAGAGTAATGTTAGTAAGTGAAGATATAGCTTCTAAGAGATCGTCCCGTTGCTCAGTGTATGAAAAATTCCCACCGTCGCTGCCTTCATAAGTACCTGTCGGATAATAAAAATAAACATTCATGCCCTCAAGAGATGCCAGCAAGGGCTCAAATGACAAAGGACTTAAACCAGGCCCTCCAGGGACAAGCACTAAGTTGTCCGCAAGCTGTGATGTCTGTTTTTTCAGCACTACTTTCGCCATGATAATCCTTTAAGCCTGAGCCGAAGGTCTGCCGACACTCGCTCGTTCAATAATATGAGATAAATTAAAATCTCTAATCTTACGGTGAAGAGTCACTTTGTGAATATTAAGTAACTCCGCAGCTCGTGTTCTATTTCCTTTGGCCATCTTTACCGCCTCCACAATATCGTTTTTCGAGATAACTTTTGTAACAGTGGGCCCTTTGGGCTTTTCCTTAACTTTGTTGAGAACTTCTAAAGCCGTTTCCTGATCAAGCATTCTGCGCTTTGATAATACAACGGCTCTTTCAACAGCATTTCGTAGCTCTCTGACGTTCCCAGGCCATGAATGGTTTTTAAATATCTGTAGACCTTGAGGATCAATTCTAAAGAGTTCGCCATTTGTCAGTTCGTTAATAAAAGATCGCGTGTAAAATTCAATATCCTCAGGTCGTTCTCTAAGGGCCGGAATTCTGAATGTGAAAGTATTCAACCTTTGATAAAGGTCATTTCTAAAACATTCATTCTCAATCATTTTTTCCAAATCTTGATGGGTAGCTGCCACAAAACGCAAATTGATCTTTTTAGGAGCTAGACCACCAACTGGTAAAACTTCTTTTTCCTGTATAACTCGAAGCAATTTCGCTTGTATGGCAGGACTGCAATCCCCAAGTTCATCTAAAAAGAAAAGCCCGTTATGAGCTTGTTCTAATAGACCAGCCTTGTCTGAGATTGCACCTGTAAATGAGCCTTTCTTATGACCAAATAGTTCACTTTCGGCGGTTTCCTTCGGAATACTTGCCATGTTAGCGGCTATCATTTTCATGCGTAGCTTTTCAGCAACATAGCGGGCCAAGTATTCTTTTCCTGTACCTGATTCACCTAGAATCAAGATTGGAGCATTGCTGTCTGACATTATCACCCTGTCTACTTTTTGAAGCATGGTTTTGATAAGAGGAGACTCTGACAAAAACGAAGCTCTCGCAGAAGCATTTGCCTTTTTTCTGGAAAGTGCAAGCTCAATGGCTGATCTAAGCGACTCCTCCGATTCCTCATCTTTTGTGATAAAGTCGGTTGGACCGCGTCTTGTAGCCTCGACAACTCTTTTAGTGTCTTGATCACTACTTAAAACAATAACAGGAAGCGAAGGCATTTCTGATTGAATATGATCCATAAGGTTCAATCCGTCTTCACTGTGGCCTTCAAAGTTAAGGTCAACGACGGCAACATCAATATCTTTCATGTACAATAGCCGTTTGGCATCGCTGACATTGCTGGCAGTCTCAATATCGTAAAGATCACTTAATAAAAACTTGGTTGTTTCCAAGATATCAATGTCATCATCTGTTAATAAAACTTTCGGCTTAATCATACCGACTCCTCCTGTAATTTTATTTCAAAGCATGCCCCTCCAAGTGGTGATTTTTGATAAATGATTTTGCCACCATGTGAACGTATAATATGGTTGGCACTGGCTAAACCAATACCCATACGCTCTGACTTCGTGGATTTTCCTCGTCCTTGTAAATGAAGGGACACATCTTCTTGATTCATTCCATTGCCATCGTCACTGACCTTAATGCTGACTTCATTATTTTGAGTCTCAAGGTCGATTTGAACCTGTGTTTTTGCAGCTTCAATGGCATTTGTTATTAAATTCCCTAAGGCTCGGCTAAGTAAAATCGGGTCATGAGCTTTTAAAAGCTGTTCAATGGGGAACTTTGTCTTTACTTCAACAGAAGACTCGTTGAGTGAACTTGTGTAAGCGCTATCTGTCGCTTTTTTAACGGATTCAATAAGGTCCGTTTTAGTCAACGTAATTTCAAAGCCTAGATTGGATTTAGCGGATTTTACTTGTTTTAAAACCTGCTCAGCCAAATCAACAATTCTATTCATGGCATTTCGCCTTGTCTCTTCGTTGGCCCTCTCATGGCTTAAAATTTTCAAATGGTTTCTCAAAGCCGAAACAGGAACATGAAGGTCATGAATGAGGTTCTTATAAGCGTAGGTAGCCATATCCCTTGCTTTGCTTTTGGCTATCTTGTCGTTGGACTCTTGGAGCTTGGATTGCGTGTCTAGAAATGCATGACGAATGTTTTCTAGCTCTTGAATTTGAAAGCTTGGAATATCTTTTTCATTAAAGTCGTTTTGAATCTTCCTGATCGCATTTTCAAGTTCATTAAGATGAGCAAGGCTTCTCTGAGACTCCTTTACTACCTTCGAAATGATCCAATTTATAATAAAGAAGGAAAATAAAAAGGCTGACATTGAGATGCCTAAAGTTACATAAATGATAGGGGCTGTGTTGAGATAAATCCCTATCTTGGCATTCATTGTTTGTGGACCATTAACTCTTCTGACATCGGCGAAACTTATAAAGCGACCCTCGTTCCTGTATAGCTCTAAAAGAGGAAGTTTTTGAGGCTTGCCAGTAAAGGATTCGCCAATCCGACTTGGATCAAGTGAAGAGGCTATAACTTCATTGTTTGATATAACCTCAATGGGAGTTCCTTGTTTTGTAGATACTGACTTTATAAATCTTTGTATTTCTGGTCGATCTTGAGTTTCAAGTAATGAAGACACATGAGGCGCTATAGATTCAACAAAGGTCTTATTTGAGTCTGTGTATTGAATTAAAATCAGCACTCCAATAATAATGGAAATGATAAAAGAAATTAAAAGCGGAAGGCCCACCTGATAAAAGGCCATTCTTTGATTCACAAAGCTTTTGAAAGGAATTACTTCATGGCTTGCATGTTGTCCCATTGGCCACTCCTTT
Organism: Bdellovibrionales bacterium; assembly: GCA_022450595.1. GTDB lineage: Bacteria > Bdellovibrionota > Bdellovibrionia > Bdellovibrionales > UBA1609 > JAKUPT01. Next base: position 3,251 of record JAKUPT010000069.1, on the reverse strand, counting down.
CTAAGCATTCTTGGTTAAACTTAACTTTTCTATAATCCGTATAGGCAACCGCTAAAAGATTTGGTCTAAAGTCTTCAACACAATCATGAACCCAATAATGAGCCCGAGAGTGGAAAAGATTAACCGTTAACGCGAGTTCATTTACTCGTTTTGAAAGCTGCTTTTGAATTTTTTGACGTTTTACTCTGTCTTGGGTCTTTCTTGATTCTTTAATAAGTTGGTCTATTTCATTATCAGCGATTCCGCTGAAATTATCTGTGTTGGTTGATTCAAAATTATTTAAGAGAAATTCAGAGTCAGGGTAATCAACAATCATAGAGACAAGAAAGGCTTGAAGGCTTTTTTCATTGTAGCCTTTCATCATTTTTCCCCACTTTGTAAGAAGAACCTCCACGTTCCATCCATTCGTTTTTAATTGCTCTTCAAAGAATTCTGTCATCTCTTTAGATTTTGCTAACTCTTGCGGCACATGAATTTGAATCAAGTCTTTAGGAGGAGCTTGATCAAGCAAAGTATGCTTTTTGGCAGCTCTTTTATGGCCAGGAAAACCTGGTGGTATGTAACCAAATGCAGGCTTCGCATCAGGATAAAACTTCGTCCTAAACTTTTCGGTATCAATGCTTTGCTGAAATAGTTTTCTTACTTCAAGATCATCAAAAGGCGACTTTCTTGTATTCATCCCAATGACCCATGTATCAGAGACAATTGAATCAATATCTTGTCCGTGATCGAATACCTTTTCCTGACCACTCATAGGCCAACTTGAAAGATCGTGGACCAAACCAAGGCTTGCTTGACCCATGGCCTCTTTTTGATCCATTACAGTGAGAACCATTTCAGCAACTTTAGGTTTATTTCCATAATATTTAGAGAAACGAGCTAAAAATATTTTGCTGTCTTCAATGTATTGAATTTTAAAGGGCCCTGAACCAATTGGTTTTGCAAAAAAGTTTTCATTGGCCAATAGCTCTTTTGCTGGAAGGACTTTTGCCGTCGCACCAGCAAGAACATAAAGGATCGGTGGATAAGGTTTTCGAAGATGAATCTCAATCGTTGAATCATCAATGACCTGAAGACCATCAACTTGTTTTGATTTTCCTTGATTGTAAGGCTTTGCACCCTTAATAACGTCATAAAACTTATAGACGAGGCTTTCAGGGCTCACGTTTCGACTTAGCGACACTTTCACATCATGGGCCGTAATAGGTTCTCCGTTATGAAACTTTGCATTTGGGTTAAGTTTAAATGTCAGGACTTTGCCATCGTCACTTGTGGACCATGATTTGGCTATTGCGGGCTGAACACCATAATCTTCTGTAAACCTGAGCAAGCCTTCATAAACAAGCTCAGAGAATATAAGGGAAGCTCCATCGTTCATTTTGATGGGGTCGTAAGACACAGGCATAGAGTAGATCGCTTTCACATAAGCAGGCATCTTCATCTGCTCGACAATTTTTTGTGACTCTGAATTCTTTACCGCTAGGATTCCCAGTCCCAAACATGCCGTGATAATTGTTCCTACAACAAATTTCATTCGTACCTCTTTAAAGTTTCAAAACGCCAAAAGCGCCTACCCAACCACAAAGGCAAAAGTTGGGCCAACAATTGCCATTTATAGTCAAGATTTCCTTTAAACACATTCAGTTTAAGGATTGAAAAGGGAACCTGTAATAATTACTTGAAATTCAATGGTTTATTGCCATTTTTAAGGGAATTTTTAGCCAAAAAGACACCAGCAAGTATGGGCCAAAATGAAAAATGGTAACAGAAGGCTACTATTCCAAAATGGTAGCGCTACTGTTTTTGTTACTATTTTCTGGACCAAGAATTAAGAAAAATGAACCGTACATTTTGAATAATCCTTGACCTTCTCTCGTTATAGGCCTTGATCCCATTGTTGGCACTCACCGTGAAATACAAATCGCTTGAGTATAGACTCGGAGTGTAAACAAAAAACGAGACTTTTAATGGGTTCTTTTGGTAACAGCTTGTCAATAAGCGTATTGGATGGTCTAATTTTTGTTTAATTCCGACTATTTATTCGTGTGGAGGAAAAGCTGTGAACGAAGTCGAGAGATGGCTCTCTGTTGAGGAGATTGCCGCCCATTTGGGTGTCTCTAAAGAGACAATTTATCGGTGGCTAGAAAAGGAAGATGAGAAAAGAAGAATACCTTCTCATCGTATTGGCCGCCTTTGGAAGTTTAAAGCAAGTGAAGTTGATGATTGGGTTCGTGATGGTGGAGCTCAAAGAAAATAATAGGAATTGGTTTATGAGTAGCAAAATAAAACATCGATCATTGTCATTATTTACCGGGGCTGGTGGGCTAGATATTGGCTTGGAAAAAGCTGGATTTGATGTTTCATTATGTGTTGAGGTTGACCCCGACTGTCGAGCGACGCTTTCCTATAACAAGCCACATTGGAAACAATCTGATCCTGGTGACATTAGTAAAATTTCACCTGAAGAGATTTTATCTCAAGCTGGGATTCAAAAAGAAAAACAGGTTGATCTTTTGGCAGGGGGTCCCCCATGTCAGCCTTTCTCAAAATCAGGGTATTGGGTCAATGGGGATTCTAAGCGTTTAAGTGACCCTAGGGCATCAACTCTTAAGTCCTTTTTGTCGGTTGTTGAAGTTGCATTACCCAAAGTAATCTTACTGGAAAATGTTAAGGGGTTGGTATTTCAGAGTAAGGATGAGGGGCTAAAGTTTTTAATAAAAAGTTTAAAAAAAATAAATAAGCAGTTTTCAGTGAATTACAATCTTCAAGTAATACACATTAACTGTGCTGACTATGGTGTTCCGCAGTTTAGAGAAAGAGTTTTTTTGGTTGCAGATAGAGACGGAACATCATTGTCTGCATTTTCTCCAAGGTATGGAGAGATCGGCCAAAATTGTTCTTCAGAACTACGGCCTTATAGGACTGCTTGGGATGCTATTGGCGACTTAGATGATGATCTCATAACTGAGTTAGCTCCACGAGGTAAATGGGCAGATTTACTTCCGTCAATTCCAGAGGGAAAGAATTATTTATGGCATACTCCAAAGTCGAAAGGAACGCCTTTATTTGGATGGAGAACTCGATATTGGTCTTTTTTACTAAAACTTGCAAAAAATAAACCTTCATGGACAATTCAGGCAGCTCCAGGTCCTGCCACGGGCCCCTTTCATTGGAAAAACCGACGACTATCTATAAGAGAGCCTTGTCGCCTGCAAACATTTCCAGATGCATATGAAATCGTTGGAGATTAT
>JAKUPT010000068.1 GCA_022450595.1 Bdellovibrionales bacterium | reverse complement strand
CATCAAAGCATAGGATCAGGGATTGAACAATTTTCTTATTTTCTTTTAAAATACCCCGTTAAAAGCCGGTGAACCCTCATTTGAAGTCTGCAATTGTTGTTCATTTAAGCCAGGAAGCGGTGACTATATTATTGAAGGTGAATTCAACCTGTCAGATTTTTTGAGACAGTGGTTTGTCGAAGAAAATGCTGTTTGGTTTGATCCGAGAAAAAAACCCTATCATTGGAATTTAATAAAACATCTTGAAGATGCGGGTATTCCTGTCCCCGATTATATAAGAACTGCTTACATGCTTCCTAAAAAAATAAGGATAAATATCACTTCCTAAGTTTTTAACTGTCGATATTTTTAACAGGCTTAGAATGATTTTTAAAACTTGTGCTTATTCTTTCACAGAATAGGTCTTTCCTTTAATGTGTGTTCATTATGAAGTTTACAGGAGAATAATCTATGATTTTAAGAACACTATTATCTGCATTTTTGATGTTATCACTAGCCGCTTGTTCAATTGAGTCCAATGATGTTGCTGATAAAGATGTTGAGAATGAGGCCAATCAAAAATTAGAAGAATTTAAAACAATGGTTAATGATCTTTCAGACGACGGCTTTTATGTAACATCTAGCTACTATACTAATGACCTTGTTAAGTCCTACGCAATGTCTAATAAGCAAGACTCTGTGAATCGCCTGACTGGATTAGTGAATCTTGGCAGAGAGATCTTAGCCTATGAAGACAAGTATGAAAATCTATACATTAATGGACGTTATAGTATTGAAAACGCAATTTCTAATGCCGAGAAATACATCGAAGAAATAAACAGCGGTGAACTTGAACAAAAAATATCTAGACAATTGGAAAGAGAACAAAAAATACAAGAAGGCATGAATGAACTTGAGCGCATAACCCAAGAAAACAACGAGGCAGACGAGAAGGATCAAGAGAAAATCGCCAAAGAAAATCTAAAAATCCAATCGTTGAAAGGACAAATACAAGATATTGAGTCTGACTTTAGAGAGCTTCACCAATTCTATGAAACTAGCAACACTGTTGAAATATTTCTTCATGAACATATTGTGAATCAAGTAGATGCCTTAACCTATAAGCAAAAACATAAAGCTAAAATGGAGCTTCCAAAGCTTGTTTTAAAAACTAAAAATTTAAGACAAAAAATCAGTGAGCTTCCAACAGAAATGTCAGAATATGAAAGAACATTTAATTGGGTGGAAAACTTCAACTTAAAAGATGAGATCTCTCAACTCGAATCTCTTATCAATGGCTTTGAACAAAAGCTAAATCAAAGCCTTTGGAAGCAAGAGCGCGCAAGCCTTGGCCCTGACAAGGATGCCGCTTAAGCTTTAAGGCTTACTTTTAACTTAAAAATTTGTTAGTCTCTCAACCCAAGCCAGAACAGGCTTGGGTTTTCTTTTATGGTGCCAAATTGCTTTTTAGGACACTAGGGTCTCAAAATTTCGACATGGTGTGGCCCATAAAGTCAGTTGGTTACTACAGGGGTAGATATGATTGAGATGATAGTTTTAGGTGTTTTGTGTGTGCTGTTTTTAGGGCTGTGGCTTTGGCAGATGAAAAGGCACAACAGTTTTAAAGAACAATACTATGCCATGAAGACTGAAGTGGCCCAGGCTGAGAGTGTGAAAAGTGGACTTGAGTTACAGTTAAGTGAGCTAAAGCAAGAAAAACAAAGCATGCAGTCCGAGCTTCAAGAGCTTCACTCTCAAAAAGTAAGACTAGAAGAGCAAAATCAAACGGTGCAAACCGCACTAAAAGAGCAAAAAGAGCTACTTGAAACGTCTAAGTCTCAACTCACCGACACTTTTAAAAGTTTGGCCAGCCAGGCCCTTGAGGGCAACTCGAAGCAGTTTATGGATTTGGCTAAAAATTTACTTGAAAAAGAGTCCTCGATGGCGAAAAAAGACTTAGAGCAACGGACTAAGTCGATTGATCATATGCTCAACCCTTTAAAAGAAACTTTAGACCGCTATCAAACCCATGTAAAACACATGGAACAAGAGCGTCAGCGCTCTTACTCTAAAGTGGAAGAAGAGTTAAAGCGCGTAGTGGATGTGAATCAAAACCTGGCCACTCAAACCACAGCTCTTAAAGACGCTCTTAAGCGCCCCCATGTGCGTGGCCGTTGGGGGGAATTGCAACTTAAAAACTGTATCGAACTCTCCGGCATGAGTGAGTTTGCCGATGTGACCTTTCAAGACTACAACGACACCGAAGATGGCGGACGCCTTATTCCCGACATGACAGTGAGAATGCCCGGTGGCAGAACTGTGATTGTGGATGCCAAGACTCCTATCGAAGCCTTTTTAGAGTCCTTAGAAGCCCCAACAGAAGATGAAAAGCAGGCGGCAATGCTTAGACATGGCAAACATGTGAAAGAACACGTCAGAAGCTTAGGACTTAAAGACTATGCCAAGCATTTAAAAAATGCTGCAGACTTCACGGTTATGTTTTTACCCAATGAGTCTTTTTTATATGCCGCCCTTGAGGTGGAGCCGGATCTTGTAGAGTTTGCGCTGCAAAAGAAAATTTTAATCGCTACACCACCTACACTGATCGGGCTTCTTAAAGTCATTCGCTTTGGGTGGAACGAAGAGCGCATGGCTGAAAACGCCGCCAAAATTTCAGACACGGCCACCGAACTTCATAAAAGAATTTGTGAGTTTGTAGACGGGTTTATGTCCATTGAAAAGCACTTAGATAAAGCCAAAGAGGAGTTTGATAAAAGCAAAAGTAGGCTTGAAAGACGTGTGCTTTCACAAACTCGCAAAATTGAAAACTTAGGGATTAAAAGTGTGAAAGAGCTCCCCGAAGGCATGGGAGAAGCGGAGATTGAGGCTTCCGAGGGCACAGAGGCAGAGGTTAATGCTTCCAAAGACACCGAAGCTAAGGCCACAGAAGCTCAATCTTAAAGCTTCACGGCTCAAACTTAAATCCTTAATTGCAATAAACTTTACCTGTCATGTAGGAGTCTCTGTACTCGGAGTCTTTACGCGGCTTGGAGTAAGTGGCGGTGATAAACTTTTTAGGCAATGAAACATCACTGTCTTTTGCAAGCCTATGCCTTTGCATGGCTTGAAACTGAATGTACTGATAAGTTTGAATGTTCAAATTGCAGTAATTTTGAATCAAATAATCTTCAACAATAGCTTTAATATTAGAGGCTCCCTGCTCAAACTCAACGCCAGGCTGAAATTGATCGTGCAAAGCTTGAAGCTTGCCTGTGACTTGCATGGTGGTGTTCACACCATTGACTATAGCCTTAAATTCCATGTGGTCTTTTTCTAATCCGGATTCGGCTTTTACACTCACTCTATCTAAAGTGTAGGTGTAAACAGGCTCTATGACCTCATCGTCTGCAAAAACTGGACTGAATAATAATGCTAAAACAAGCCAACTCATTTCCAACTCCCCCTTTGAATCTTCATCAAAGCACACACAAAGTGTGTGCACAATGATTAGTTCATTTTCGCTGCAGAGGAAGACGCCGGTGGTGTTATTTTATTATTTTGAGAGTTAAAGTACTTTATAATAGCACGGCGGTTGTTAATGATGTCAGATCTTGCTCTTATGTATTTGTATAAAGCATCTTTTTTAATTTCACCAAAGCTGTACTCTAAAGCCTGAGGCACATCACCTGAAGTCCATTTCATATAAAAGTAAGCCATCTGATCTAACTGCTCTTTAGGTAGAAGATCAAAAATATAACCCACTCCATAAATTAAAAATAGATTACTTTCTCTAAGAGCTAAGTAGTATTGCACCGACTTATTAAGGTCTGGCTCTTTTAATGCCTTAGCCAAAGTTTTAGCAATAAAGTCGATGTCTTTTCTAAAAGAAAATTCCCAACTAAATGTTAGGTCATGATAGCTAAGATCAATGTCACCGACTCCTAGTTCTTCTTTAAACTTATTTCGACATATCCCTCTTTCCCAACCAGAAAGTGAGTTTAAATTTCTGTCACACTCATAAAGTGGATCCCCGTTGCCCTCAAGAGCTGGCGCCACTTCATAAATCCAGTTGCCAAGGCCATTGATCGCGGTATGAACCACTTTGAATGTTGTGGTTCTGGTTAAACCCATGGTTCTTGGATTGGGAATATGCTCTTGGTTGATTCTATCGATCAGACCTTTTTTAATGTTTTTCACAAGCTCTTTGTAGGGAAGTGTGTGGTACTTGTGGTATAGATACAGCACACCCTCTGGTTTTAAAAAATACTCAATAAAGGCCACGCTGTCTTCACGTTGCTTAAATGGACGCCACTGGCCCCAATCAATCTCAGCATAGCGGTCTACGGGCAACAGAGCCAATAGCTCCCTATTGATCCGGCGCTGCTCTTTTGCCGTAAAGTCATCGTTGTCTGAAAAGTAGGAAAAGCCTGTGGACAAAAACTCGGTCACTTTTTTGCTTTGATCGGTTTTAAATAAACCAAAGCCGCTACGGTTGACATAAGACTTTGATGTACCGTCTAAGCGGATTAACATTTTTGTCTCTGTGTTGGTGTTCATAGTGGGATAGTAAAAATACTCGTTGGTAAAGTCGTGGTTAGAGAATTTAAAAAAGGTGTCATAGAAAAGTTTGTTTTTAGAGTATCTAAAAAAACGTGGGCCTATGTGAAAACGATACTTAGTGGTTTTATCAGAGCGTGATGTAGCTCTGAAAAGTCTTTGAAAGCCATCGTCGTCTTTTTCGGTATGAATAATCTCATCAGAAATGTCATCAAAGTCTGTAAGCTTTGACTCCATGTAGTCAGCTAAATCCTCAAGAGTCCAATTGAGTTTTGAGGCATATTTCAATGATGAGGTTAATGCCCTTGCCGTTTTAAACTGCTCCATAAAGGTGTTGTAAGCAAGCTTATGACGGTCATCATTTAAATCAATGATGTAATCACTTAAAAATAAATTTATATAAGAGCCACTTCTTTCATAAGAAAATATATCTAAACCAAAAAGTTTTTTGAGTCGTCGGTCGATCCACTTGGTTAATACGTTGGAGTCTGACATTAAATCAATGTCGTTATCAATTTTAAGTCCAGCTCGCCACTTAGGACGCTTGTAATCGGGCTGCTCCTGTTGGGCTAAAATTCTAAGTAAGAACTTATTGTTGGGCAGTCTAAAAACAAAGTATTGCAATTGACCTTTTGTAGGATATCCCACATCAGCCGACCCTTGCACACGCCCCCAGGATTGAGTGGCACCAAGTCCAAGATAAAAATAGGCCTCAGCAGTATAAATAACTAAGGTGCCTTCAGGGAGAAGCATGGCTTTTTCAGCGGTATCGGGTGAATTGGCCAGAGCGTATTTTTTATCGCCAAAGTGAAAGGTCTCACGTCTGGTGTCAAAGCCATCTCTTACGAAAGTGATAGCAGAACTCAGGCTTTGGTTCACTCTAATAAATATGTCATCAGAAATTTCGATAGGTTCAGAAAAGTTTTCTCGTAAAGTGTAGTTTTCTTCCAAAATCCATTTACCCGGCTTGGAAGGTGATCTTTCCACTTCGTGATCAATGTCGGCTTCTATTAAAAAATTGCCTGATTCAAAGATATCAAGACTGCCGCTGGCACCGATTTCAAATTTTTCAACTTCTTCTTGAACTCGCTCCCACAGATCGTCCATAGGATTGGCTAAACTTGTTATAGAAAATAATACCCCAAATAATAAAAGCAGACCCCTCATGCTTCCTCCTCACCAACGTACTGTTTAACCTCAAATAGTTTTTATTAAAACTTGATGTTTTGTGGCTGAAATTAATACAGCCTTATTAAATAAAATCGATGCTGTCCATTAGTCACTTTCTTACTGCAGCAACTGTGGAATCACATAATGCGACCAAACGCCCTCGAAATCCTCCGAATGAGGGCTATTTAAGACTTCCTGAATCACAACCTCTGAGCTTTGTGGAGATATATAGTAAGCCGTAATCTTGCGCGCGTGACGATAAGGTGAATTGATCGCCCACAGCAATACTTCCTCAGGAATGTCTTTATTGTTCCCTAATGACCGTGCTGCTGCCACAGCAAGTTTTTCCGTTGGTCCTGCAAGAAAGTCTTTATAAAAGCTTTTATGAATTGTTGGATCTAAATTTCTCACGGCCACTTCGGTCAGATCTAAATCTTGTGTTTGAAACACTCTTTTATAATAATGAGCTGGCGACTGGCCGTTTAATGCTTTGGCAAAGGCCCATTTTTTTGTGTCACTTAAAGCATTAAAATCTTTTTGTGAGTCTGCAAAACCAAGACAAGCTTGGCACTCAAACTTTTGAGCCAGCTTAAAATATTGAGTCATTGAGTCTTTTGAGAGTTTAAGCTCTGAGAGTTTCGCAAACTTTTTTGCGTTCAGCCGAGTGAACTCTTTCAGCTCCTCTTCTTCTTCACTTGTGAACTTTATAAAATGAATTCCATGCATGGCATCTGCGGCAAGACTGGATTTGTCAGAGGCTTGTAAAGACGACTCTTGTAACCAAAATAAAGTTTTAAAAAGAAGTTTTGCATTTTTAGTGCGGTTCAATGTTCTAGGGATGATTGGCTCTTTAGGTTCTGCTTGCTGATTACAAGCCCAGCCTGTGTTTTTATAAAAGCGATTATTCTGAAGGGCCTGTTGAAAGCGATCCCCCCAGAAGTCCCGATGAGAAATTTGTTGCTCTACCCTTTTTCTTTCAAGTTTTAAGTACTCAGCGAGGGCTTTTGAAAATTTTGAATAATAAGATTTATCCACATCACAGAGATTGCATGGCCACTGACCAGCCGGGCACTCTTGATGAATTTGACCCTCAACGGTTTTATAATCTCCTGAGAGAATTTTATACTTCGACTCTATTTTTTCATTAAACATTAACTCATAAAGAGCTCTAAAGTAGTTTGAATACTGCATATAAATTTGTGGAATCCCACCCGGTATGGACCTCCCCTCGTAACCCATAATACAAGCTTGTGGAAAAACATTTACATACTCTTTTTGAAATCCTGAGATTTGTGAAATGGCAGAGCGAAAGCGGCTAAGGGTGTCTTCACGAACATCGGTTTCCGTCACAACATGCTCAATGTAAGAAATAGGATCTTGTTTAAAATCCGTACTTACATCGGTGTAACAGCCATTTAATAACACCACTTTAGGGCTTGATAGAGCGGACCTTATGGCCTCAGTCGGCAATGAATGAGATAACTGGTCAAAATAAAACATACCATTAGAGCCTGAAAAGCCCGAGGAATGGTGACCAGAAAGAGATAAAAAATCTGGTTTGAGTAAATTTAAAGCCTCAATAGTTTGATCGGATTGCATTAATTCAGAGGGCTTAACCGCATTTAAAAACGAATTAGATAACACCTCACCAAGTTGCTGATGCTCCTCAGTACAGTCATTGCCACGACAGGGCTCAAGACAAAGTAAAGACTGCAACACATCATGCTCGTCTGTGGCATTATAAGTCAGCATGGCTAAAAGTGGCTTATCACTTTGAGCCCATAAGGGTGTGCTTAAAATTAAAAAAAACAGTATTAAAGTTTTAATCACTTTCTCCTTACGAAAAAACCCGGCCTAGGCATCATACCTAGGCCAGGAAAAAGGGGGGAGTTCACTATTGTGAATTTTAAATCCTAATTAAATTATTATGCTGTTTCAGTGTTGCTCTCATCAGCAGATACTTTTTGGTCTTCTGACTTTTCTATAGAGTCTGTTGATTTTTCTTCTTTTTGCTTTTCAGACTCTTTTTTGTCTTCAGTTTTCTCTTTTACAGTTTCTGACTTTTCAGCCTTTGGCTCTTCAGCTTTAGGCTCCTCGGCCGGAGTTTCTGGCTGAGTTTTTTCCATATTTAAAGCTTCAACTGATTTAATTTGTTTTTTAGCTTCATTGTCTATTAACTTATCCATTTCGCTTAAATCAGCAAGACTCTCTGTTCTGGATCCTAGACCCGTAACTCCTTTTAACTTAAAAACAGCTTGGTCACCGGCTTCAAACAAATCAGAGCCCAATTCCATAATTTTTTCACCAATCATTCTTGGACTAAGATCTAAAAGACTTTTTGTATTAGTATCTGCAGTTTCTTTCTTTGGAGTCGATTTATCTTTTTGACCACTTAGTAAAGATGCTAAAAGTATTAACGAGTTGTCTGCTATATTTGTTTTAATGTTTGAAAGCTCACTTTTTGGAACAATAACAAATTCTCTATTAATTTGAATTGAAGCAGTAGCATCTTTTGAAATAACCCTATGTGCTTCGAATGTTTGCAATGATTTGTTTCTTTTATCAATTTCTTGAAGCCTAGTTGGATCCATTGTTATAGATACAGTACTATCCACAGTATTTATTAAAGCCACAAGACTTTCATTTTTTTCTGTTAATTTAGACTCAATCACTTTTGAACCAACAGCTGTAATCCATGATAGGTCTGCATTATCAATTCTCATTGTCTGATCATTAACTCTGATCACATCACCTTGATATAAGCTTCGAGCCACACAGTTTCTTTCAGGAATTGAAACAATCTCTTCATCTAAGGCATATGTTCGAATTAAACCATTTGGTAGAAAATTTTGAATAAATAAAGCTTTTTCACGTTCACTTCTAAACTCTTCACCGTTTAAAAGAATATTACCTTCGTCGGTCACGGTAAACGAATTAACTACCTCAACAATTACGTGCTCTTCGATTTTGCCACCAGTCACATTGTTGTTTCTAAGGTCTTTTAAGTTTTCAACCTGTCTGTAAAACTCACCCACTGGATTGTTGGTATTGATTTTACAATCAATCTCGGCTTTTGATTGAGTGTTGTTGGGTGCAAGGTCTCTGCTATTTCTTGTCTCGTGTTTGGCTGAGCAATTGATCATTGTAAAGGCAAACAAGGAAATCGCGATGGTGGAGATGACTTTTGATTGTTTCATAAATATACGCTCCTAAAAGTTTATAAATTCCGATCATCCCAGGTGCAAACACGCGACCAAGGTGGGGCCAATTACCTAACTTGCTGATTATCCTTTGTTTTACTGGATTTGCCTTGTTTTGAGACATCTCAAATTAAGACATTTTTTGTTACCGAGGTGCCTTAAATTGGCACCAAAATGGTCTCAAAATGAAATTATTTTGAGCTCGAGGTTGGTCCTGGTTTTGCTCATATAAAGGGCAAGATTTAAAAGGAGAATAAAACGATGCGAAAAATTAGTACGTCTACCTACTTGAAAGCACTTGGTATAGTGGCATTAGGTTTGTACTTTACAAACTGTGCCCCAAAAGGAACAAGCCCAGAAGCCAAACTTAAAGCTCACTGCTTAGAATCCATGGACCCAAAAGCGGATTTTATAGCCACAGCTGAGAGTTTATCCGAAAATGCCAAAGTACGAATTGTAACAGCTGACTACAAAGAGACCACATTAAGAGATGACATGCCTCTTGAAGTTACCACCATTGATCCAAATATTTTTAGTGAAAAGCCCGCACAAGAAGCCAAAGATGAGGTTGCCAATGACCTACTGCCTGAAAAGTTTTGTGGATCTCATCAAGTAAAACTTTCTGATGGCACTATTGCTAGAATTAGCAGTATTTCTAAAAACCATCTTGAAGCCACTTGGTCAAAAATGATTAAAACCGGCGATAGAGAACAAGACTTAGAATCTATGAACAGTATTACATATAGATATGTCATTGATCCAGACACCAAACACGAGCATCTTGAAATCACCGAGATGAATCTATTTGATAATCATAAAAAAATGGTTAAAAAAGATGTATATTTAGGAGAAACACTGACTAAAAAAGTTAAACTTAACGCCAGTGTGATACAAGCTCTAAGCAATGTCGTAAGCCCTGAAGAAATTAGAAGCACAATTTCTCTTACTGATGAGGAAAGAAGTAAAATCCCAGGCGTTATCGAACAAAAAATTATTTTAGAGTCTCAAAAACAAAAAGTTGTCGAAGATGAGAAGCTAAGATTAACCCCACTACAAATGGATGAAATGCAAAATCAATTTAAAGAGCTTGAAGAAGAGTTCACACCTGATGATGTGCTTGAAGTTGACCCTAACACTGTTTTAAATGTAGATCCTGAAAACTTATTGATGATTCAAGATATAATTAAAACTGCTAAGGAAAAAATTAAACTTGAGCAAAAGATTAAAGATATTGATCAGGCTGAAGTCAGAATTGGAAACCCTTCTGTGGATAAATCTGTGTATCCTGTTGAAGAAAACTCTTTAAAAGAAGATGACACTTCGGAAGTTAAAACAGAAACAGAAACAGAAACAGAAACAGAAACAGAAACAGAAACAGAGACTGAGACTGAGACTGAGACTGAGACTGAGACTGAATTATAATTTTAAAACACATGTTCATTCTAAGAACAAAAACATCAAGGAGCTAATAAAATTATTGGCTCCTTTTGTTTTAAGCCAACAACAAAACTGTAGATATAAATAGTCCACTTACAATTAAAGTGATCAAGCAAAAGCCCATAATGTCTTTCACTTTTAATCCGGCAATGGTTAAAAGCGGAACGGCCCAAAAAGGTTGCGCCATATTGGTCCAAGCATCTCCCCATGATACAGCTAGGGCCACTTTAGACACCTCCACTCCTAAATTTTGTGCGGCTTGAATCACGATAGGCGCTTGCACCGCCCACTGCCCGCCGCCGCTTGGGACAAAGAAGTTTACAATGCCTGCGCTAAAAAATGACATTAAAGGCAACGTCGTTGAGTTTGAAATACTGATAAACAAGTTTGAGATTTGGTCTGCAAATCCAGATTCGGTCATAAGTCCCATAAGAGCCCCGTACAAGGGATATTGTATCAATAAGGGGCCAATTTTATCAGCCGCTTGTGTTGTGGCCTTAATAAAGTTTTTAAAATTTTTATGAAGAAGTAGACCTAAAAACAAAAACAGATAATTAATTGTGTTTAAATTTAAACTAAACTGCTGTTTTAGTATTAAAACCGCTAAATAACTGATTCCAATTAAAACCAAACACCATGTAAGCCAGGCGCTAGTTTCTAACTTCTCAGCCACAGTCACACTTAAAGACACAGTTTTTTCATCATCCTCTGCCTCTTCATTCTGAATTTGCAGAGGGCTTAGGTTTTTAGACATCAACACATTGATCACAGGTAAAAGTAACAATAGTCCTATCACTAAGCTTAAGTTTAAGCCTGAAAACAAAGTTTCAGATACAGGTATGACATCACCAATCCACTTTTGAGAAAAGTTGCCCTCTGTGTTTAAAAGCAGAGGAATCGAAGCGGAAAGGCCCCCGTGCCATACTAAAAACCCACTATAACTGCTTGCCACGAGAATTCTAAAATTACACTCCGGACGGTTTCTTGAGACGGCTTGTGACAAAAAAGCTCCGACCACAAGCCCCATTCCCCAATTTAACCAACAGGCAATGGCAGAGACCACAGTTACAAGAATTACAGCCTGGCTTTTGTTTTTTGCAAATGAGGCTATGTAGTTAAGCAGTCTCTGCACTGGCTCCGAGCTGGCCACTATATAACCACCCACTAAAATCATCACCATTTGTAAAGTAAATGAGATTAAACTCCAAAACCCATTGCCCCAAAACAAAACCAAATCGGTGGCACCATGGGGTGTGGTGATAAAACTTAGAATAAAGATAAAAAAAGTGAGCAGAACAGCAATCACATAGGGGTCTGGTGTGTACTTTTGCATTAAATGATCAAAAAAGTGACTAACTTTTTGTAACATGACTCCCCCTGTGTCTTTATAAAACATTATTTAAGCTTAAAAAGATTTAGAATTCAAATAAGGATTTTGCATTTCATGTAAAGCTTTACAGGTATAAATACCGATACATCTTTTATGATTGAAGCTTTGCAAACTAGGTTTACCCAAATAAAGTCTCTCTATGAAAATTACGAGCATTTTGTAAACCCAGGTCTTTTTGTTTTTGGGTTTACTTTTGATAGCGTTTTTATGGACCGTATTGATAATACGTTTTTTATTGCACAACACTTTATTTATATCAGTCTTGTTACAATAATATTGTTTTTCTATACCCTTACAGAAAAAACTGAGTTTCAAATTCAACCAAAACTTAAAAAAGTATGGCGATTTAGCGACGACGCTCTTCATTTTTTACTTGGTTCTCTTTTAAGTGTGTTCTTCTGGCTTTATGTTACAAGCTCAGTATTTACCACCTCATTTTTATTTTTATTGATATTATTTCTTATACTGGTTGCTAACGAATTAAACTATTTTAAAAAATACGGTTTAATTTTTAAATTTATTCTGTTTCAAATAGCTCTGATCAGTTTTTTTACCTGTTTAGTGCCTGTGGCTATTGGCTCAGTAGGCCCATTTATTTATTATTTTTCTATAATCATTAGTTTTCTTGCCTCTTTTTTAATTCTTTATTTGTTTTTTAAAAAACATGTTCCACTTAATGTTTTAAAAAAACAAATCCTACCTGTAGTCATAGGCGCTCATCTGTTCTTTGTATTTATATACATTATGAAGTGGGCTCCAGCCGTTCCATTGTCGGTTAAATACACCGGCGTTTATCACAAAATTGAAAAGCAAGATGGCGATTACATTTTAAAGTATCACCGCTCCTGGTGGAAGTTTTGGCAAAACGGGGCTCAAGACTTTGTAGCCGGCCCTAATGATAAACTCATTGTTTTCACAAGCGTGTTTGCACCACGTAATTTTAAAGACCATGTGTATTTAGTGTTTGAAGCCATACCTGAGGGTCAAACAGAGTGGCAGTTACAGGACAAAATCAAACTTGAACTCATGGGTGGTAGAAGCATGGGCTTTCGAGGTTATGCTGAAAAATCAAATTACTTTGAAGGTCCTTGGCGCACACGAATTCTAACTAGTGATGAGCGTGAGATGGGACGTATTTATTTTGACATTACAAAACAAGAAACTGCTCTAAAAAAAGAGGACTTAAAAACAGATATCTTTTAATCAATTGGCTGAAAACAATATCTGGCAAGAGTTGCCTCTCACCATTTTTGTTTTAAAATCTTTAAAAAATCCCTTTTGGGTAACACTCATCAGTTGTTTGGCTTGGGAGCGCATAAGCCGGCTTGTATGTTTAGAGTGGATAGCCTCAGAAAGCTTGTCTTCCATCATCAACAGATAAGCTGGGTTAGATTGAATGGTGTAAAGCGCAGCACGCCTTACTTGCCTGTTTTCATTCTGCAACAGTGGCCACAAGTCACTGGCAACTCGGCTCATCCAGTAACGCAAAACAGAGCTGTCTTTTATGTGTTTTTCAATGATATCTCGTTCATTCTCTCCAAACTTGTTGTTATTTGGTCTTTGCACATCCATCTCTGCTAAGTAAAAATTGAGTTGAAAGCGATAAAATTGAGTGATTAGGGTCAATAGCTCAGGGTTTGTAAGCTGACCTTTATGACTTAAAATAGTATCGATTATAAATTTGCCCCAAGTAAGATTTTGTTTATGTTCGTTTTTTAAATCCTCAACCACCGGATCCATCATACTGCCAAGCCAGTAGGGCATCACAGTGTCTGTTTTAAAAAGCTCTATGTCCAAACTCATCATAGCCTTTAATTTAGGCATCATCATGGGTGTTGTAAAAACCTTTATAAAATCAGCTAACACCACTGATTGGGAGAGTTTAGTGGTATCAAAGAAGTTCACACTTAAAAAACGATCCGTTTTTGAAGATAGATATAATAAATTATTTTTTTGAATATCACGTATGTGGCTATCTGACTCTCTATAGATTTGATCCAGAAAACCCATTCTTAAATCTTTTAAACCATAAGCTTCTAGTACAGACCTTAAGTTATTTGCCAGTTCATATCTTTTGTTATTGTATAACTCTGAGTTTAACAAAGATGAGAGAGCTTGAGTTATTTTATCTTCAGTAATTTTATTATCAAAGCTTGAAAGGTGTACCAATAAAATTTCAAAACTTGGGGTTAATGAAAAGTAAGATTTAAAA
>JAKUPT010000067.1 GCA_022450595.1 Bdellovibrionales bacterium | reverse complement strand
CACCCCACAGAAATCAAAGCCGTTATGCAGGCTTTTAAAGAAAAGTATCCCTCAAATAACTTGTATGTGTTTTTTCAGCCACATCGTTATTCAAGAACAGAGCTATGTTGGAACGAATTTGTCACATGCTTTGGCAATACTGAAAATGTTTATGTGTTAGCTGTATATGCAGCAGGTGAGTTGCCAGTGGAAGGCATCCACTCACAAAAGCTTGTGAGTGATATTGGGCAAAACAATGTTCAGTACCTGCCTGGAAATGTAGATGACTTGCATCTTACTCCGATTTTAAAATCCATGAACTCAGGCGATGTGGTGGTCACCCTTGGTGCGGGCAGTGTTTGGAAGCTCAGTGATATTTTACTGCAAAAAATAAAAGGTTAGTCATGATTGAAATACATGAAGACTTTAATTTAAAAGACTACAACTCTTGGAAGCTAGAAGTTTTTGCAGAAAAGGCTTGTTTGCCTACAACCGTTGAAGAGATCAAGCAGGCTCAACAGTGGGCTCAGGAAAACTCTCAGCCCGTCACGGTGCTGGGCGGGGGCACAAACGTTTTAATCTCTGATCAAGGTGTTTCAGGGCTTTTAATTATTTTAAAGAACTTTAAAGGTGTTGAAGTTTTAGAAGATAAAACAAATTTAAAACTTAAAGCCAAAGCTGGCACGCCAAAGTTTGAGTTGATGCGCCACTTTATGAAATATAGACTTTCACCGGCTTTATTTTTATCAGGGCTTCCGGGAGACGTTGCAGGAGGAGTTGTCATGAACGCTGGTGTGAGTGAAGCAAGAACGCCTCGAGAGTTTTGTGAGGTGGTAGAAAGCTTTGAAGTGTTAAAGCCTGACAACAGTATTAAAACTTACAACAAAGATGAAATCACTTGGGTGTATAGAACCAGTAAGGGTTGGCAACCCGGAATTATTACAAGTGTCACATTGAGTTGGTCCCTGGAAAAAGACTTAGAGATTCCCAAAAAAGTCAAAGAGGCCAACATGCTCCGCTTGTCAAAACAACCTTTAGATCAACCCAGTTGTGGCTCAACTTTTAGAAATCCTGAAGGCACCTCCGCCGGAGCATTGATTGATCAGTGCGGTCTTAAAGGCTTTGAAATTGGCGGCGCCCAAGTCTCTAAAAAACACGCCAACTTTTTAATCAACACAGGTACCGCCACAGCCACTGACTTTGCACAACTCATTAAGCACATCCAAAATGTAGTTCTAGAACAAAAAAACATCCAACTCCAAACCGAAGTCAAATGGCTCGGCAACTGGTAAATCCCAATCCCCTTTACACCACGTCCCAAAAGGTACGGACTACCTTTTTCTGCCCAGTTCCAAAAGGTACGGACTACCTTTTTATAAAGAGTGTTAGAAATTAATATTATATCTTTAGTTATTGAAAAGAGGATTTATAAATGAAGCAATTATCAGAGTTAAACAAAAAAAATATAAAATATGTTTTCACAGACATTGATGACACTCTTACTAACGACGGCAAATTGATTTCTGAATCATATGAGGCCATGTGGAGATTGAGTCAGTCGGGCATTAAAATCATTCCTATCACAGGAAGGCCCGCTGGATGGTGTGAGTTGATTGCTAGGATGTGGCCTGTGGACGCGGTTGTTGGAGAAAATGGTGGTTTTTATTTTACTTATAAAAACTCAGAGATGATTCGCAAGTTTCAAATCCCTAAAGCACAAAGAATTAAAAATCAAAAAAAACTTAAAAAAATTGAAGAAGAGGTTTTAAGCTCAGTGCCTGGTAGTGCTGTGGCAAGCGATCAGTTTTGTCGCATGATGGACTTAGCTATAGATTTTTGTGAAGACGTCCCAGCTCTTTCAAATGAAGATGTGGATAAGATCGTTGATATTTTTAAAAAACACGGAGCCCAAGCAAAGGTTAGCTCTATACATGTTAACGGATGGTTTGGAGACTATAACAAGCTTAGTATGTGTAAGATCTATGTTGAAGATTATTTAAATTTAGACTTAGAAAAAAACAATGAGCAGTTTTGCTTTGTCGGGGACTCGCCAAACGATGAACCCATGTTTGAGTTTTTTGAAAACTCCATTGGGGTAAAAAATGTAGAAGCCTTTTTATCAAAAATGTCTCATCCACCCAAATTCCTAACCACACAAGAGGGTGGTTATGGCTTTAAACAAGTCGCTGATCATTTATTGTCTTAAGCTTAAAGTGCGGACAACATACTTTTGATAAGCAGTGCTCTAAGAGCTGATTCTTATAAAAAATATCTCCGCACTTAGGATTAAGAGGCTTTTTTGTTTGCGAAATCGCCGTATTTTTTATCAACACCCATTATATGTGCTTTTAGCCAAAATTTTAAAAAGTCAAAAAAGGTGCTTGGCAGTGTTTCGCCACTAGCTTGAAAGTCTTTAATATGACCATCAAGTTGTTGAAGAAGATTCTTATGCACCAATTTGTGTGTATCTAATCCGGGGTAATTAATTGAAGCCAAGTATGTTTCCTCTTCTTTAAAGTGCCTGATTGTATAGTCTTGAAGTTTTTTAGCACTTTGAACAATAACAGTTTTTGGTTTTTTTTCTTCATTGTCTTGAAACAACTTATTCATATAATCAATTAAAACCTGATGCTGATGGTTCATGTTGTTCACACCAATATCTAACTGTGGTGTCCACTCAAATACATTATTTGCCATTATCTCTCCTTTTCAATTGGACTCGCTTATTAATCGGAGCTTTTTGAATGTAGATAAGACAATTTAAAGTTCTTTAATAAATCTTTATATTTAGATAAAGCCTTTGTGACAAAAAAACTCATAAAAACACGAAACGTTTCATAATGATAAAACACAAGAGTTATGAAAAGGAGGGAAAAGGTACGGACTACCTTTTGATAAGAAGCGCTCAAAAAACTGCACTGTCCCAAAAGGTAGTCCGTACCTTTTGGGACAGTGTTTAATGTTTAGCTGCAGCCGAGGCTATTGCCGCAGTTGAGGCATTTGTAGCAAGAGCCATTGCGGACGGTGGTGTGGCCACAGTTGTCGCAAGCAGGGGCGTCTTCCATCATTTCAGCTAAGACTTCGTTGATGCCTTTTGTCTCTTGTTCTGTACTTTCAACTTTTGAGGGCTTTTGTTTTGTAGTTGTTTCTGTGGGCTTGACCTGAACAAAGTCTGTTCGTCCCAAGTACTCCATTCCCACCACTCGAAAGATAAAGTCCACAACAGAAGTGGCTATTTTAATATTAGGGTGTTCTGACACCATTCCTGAGGGTTCAAAGCGAGTGAAGGTAAACTTGTTCACATAGTCTTTCAGCGGCACTCCGTATTGAAGTCCCATGCTAATTGCAATGGCAAAACAATTCATCAGTGATCTGTAAGCAGCACCTTCTTTGTACATGTCCACAAAGATCTCTCCGAGCTGACCATCTTCGTACTCGCCCGTTCTAATAAACACCTTGTGCCCACCAACAACGGCTTCTTGAGTAAAACCTTTTCGTTTGTTAGGAAGCTTTCGTCTTCCATGGGGAGCAGGGGCCTTGCCACTTTCTTTGTCTTCAGATTTTGTATTTAAAGGTTGAGAAGATTTGCATCCATCTCTGTAAAGAGCTACTGCTTTTACACCTAACTTCCAAGACTGCTTGTAGATCTCACTAATGTCCTCAACTGTGGCATTGTTTGGAAGGTTCACGGTTTTTGAAATAGCACCTGATAAAAAGGGCTGAATGGCAGCCATCATTTTAATGTGACCCATGGGTTTAATAAAACGTGTTCCGATTTCACCACATTTATTAGCGCAGTCAAAAATACTTAAATGCTCTGGGTTTATATGAGGGGCTCCTTCAATGGTGGAGTGTCCTAAAACATAAAACTGAAACTGTTTTCGCTCTTCTTTAGAAAGATTTAGTTTTTTAAAAAACTGAGCTTTCCATGTTGAGGAATCTGAAACTCCAAAAGCCTCTTTGGCTGAAGAAGATAAGTTTGAAAACACCTGACTCAAATCAAAAGCCATTTTTGCATTGGTTAAAAGTAATTTTAGATCCTCAGCAGTTAAGCCCGCTGCTTTTAAATTCTCAGCACTCCACTTGCCCTTTTCAGGCCAGTGATCATGACCTAAAATATACTCTTTTATGTCTTGAATTTGTTTGTCGGTATAACCAAGTCTTTGAAGAGCCGTTGGCACTGAGTTATTTACTATTTTAAAATATCCTCCACCGGCGAGTTTTTTAAATTTCACAATGGAAAAGTCAGGCTCAACACCCGTGGTGTCACAATCCATCAAAAGACCAATAGTGCCTGTTGGTGCCAGTACAGTAGTTTGAGAGTTTCTCACACCAGACTTTTTAGCCAGCTTTAAAGCCTGCTCCCACATTTTTTGACTTTCATTGGCGAGATCATAAAAACGGTGAACAATAGCTGGTTGAGCCTGTTGATGCTGTTTTAATACTTTAAGAGTATGTTCTTTATTTTTATTGTAACCTACAAAGGGACTTAGTTTATCGGCAATTTCAGCACTTTGCTCATAGGCTGTGGCCGTCATCAATGAAGATATTAAAGTTGCAAACTCTCGCCCCTCATCAGAGTCATAGGCAAGTCCTTGTAACATTAAACTTGTGCCTAGGTTGGCATAGCCGAGCCCTAGTGGGCGGTAGTTGTGAGAGTTAGTGGCGATTTCTTCAGTAGGATAGCTTGAAAGATCAACGAGTATATCTTGAGCTGTGATTAAAACTTTGCAGGCTTGTTTAAAGCCTTCTGTATCAAAGTTTAAATCCTTATCAAAAAATTTAATTAAGTTAATGCTTGCAAGGTTACAAGCAGAGTTGTCTAAAAACATGTACTCCGAACAGGGGTTGGAGGCGTTGATCTGTCCATCTTCAGGGCAAGTGTGCCATTTGTTAATAGTGCTATGAAACTGCACTCCAGGGTCGGCGCAAAACCATGCTGATTCACAAATCTTATTCCATAATTGGTTAGCTGAAATTTTTTTGTAAACCTCTCCATCTGTTCGGTTGATCAATGGCCAGGCCTCATCTTTTTCAAGTGCTTTCATAAAGGCATCTGTAATACGAACGGAGTTGTTAGAGTTTTGCCCACTCACGGTTTTATAGGCTTCACCATTAAAGTCACTGTCGTATCCGGCATCGATTAAAGCTTGAACCTTTTTTTCTTCTTTCATTTTCCATTCAACAAATTCTTCAATCTCTGGATGGTCTAAGTCCAAACACACCATCTTTGCGGCTCGTCTTGTGGTGCCTCCAGACTTTGTGGCTCCAGCGGCACGATCTAATACTTCTAAAAAGCTCATAAGTCCTGAAGAAGATCCCCCGCCGGAGATCTTTTCATTTTTCCCTCTCACTTTTGAAAAGTTAGTTCCTGTTCCTGAACCAAACTTAAAAAGCCTTGCTTCGGTTTGCACCAATTTAAAAATATCCATTAAGTCGTCGTTAACAGATTGGATAAAACAGGCCGAGCACTGGGGGTGTTCATAAGACGTAGCAGTTTGTTCTACTTTGTTGGTTTTAAAATTCCAATAATAGTGTCCGCCTTTACCAGTAATGTCGTATTTGTGATAAAGCCCGAGGTTAAACCAAACCGGAGAGTTAAAGGCTGCTCTTTGCTCAAACAGCATTAAGTAAAGTTCATCTCTGAAGATTTTAGCTTCTTTTTTGTTAAAATAATTTCGAGCTATACCTTCTTCCATTAGGGTGTCTGTAATTCTAGAAATCACTTGATGAACAGAAGTCTCATGCTCGGTGCCTGGTACTCCAGATCTTCTTAAGTATTTTGAAATTAAAATGTCTATGGCCAGTTGAGACCAGTTTTCTGGTACTTCAATATTGTCCATTTTAAAAATAACTTCTCCGGACATATCATAAAGGGCACTTTGTCCCATTTTAGTGGCAAGCTTAGATTCATCAAAATTTTTAACAGTAAAAAATCTTTTAAACATACTCTGTGTTGATCGGTTTTTTTCAATGCTTTCTATATTCATGTTTTTCTCCCCATAAGCTGTATAACTTTTTAAGTTACAACATTCGTACCAAAATGAGATTGCTATAAAAATATTCAAAATTAGTATGAGCACAAACAGCATCAAAATGAGCAAAAACTCAAAAACTAATATGAGATAATATTGGTCAGAGTGAAAACAAGATGTCCCATTGTGTTTAGCTAAGTAAAGTTCATGGGTTAGAAAGCTATAAATTGTTAAGTAGCATTTCAGCTATTTTTTATGAGACATTTTTTGATCTTTATTGGGCTTTTTTAGTGGAATGGTATGTGCAGAATTAATTGTAAGGAAAGGTGGATTTCAATGATGACTTCAGAAGTTATTCAAGAGCTAAAAGGTGAGCACCAATCATTTTTAAAAAAGTTAGAAAAAATTTTTCAAAAAACACAGGAGTCTGGATTTTTTGAAGATTTAATGAGTCTAAGCCTTTTTAGGACAGAGTTCTTGCAATTAAATCATGAAGTTTCATCACGGCATCACGAAAAAGAAGAAAGGTTGTTTGAGGCTCTTATTGCAAACCCCATTGCCAATCAAGGTGGCCCCAGGTGTAACTACTTTATGCAACAAAAAATGATGAATGATTACACAAAGAAAGTGGATGATTTTTGGAAAGAGTATACTGAATTGAAACTTGAAAAAGATGCTCTACTGGTAGAGGCACAAACCAAAGGATCAGCTCTATCAATCCCCTTAGAGGAGCATTATTATCTGAGAAAATTAGTTTTTATGATTAGTTTTGAGGTCAATTTACAGATGCAAGCTATAGATAACTATAGATCTGCGCGAATTAAAGATTTATTTAATCTTTATAAGGCCATGCTTATGAGTCACATCGAAAAAGAAGATCAGTGCCTTTTTGTAGTTTTAGAAAAATTAACCGCATAAGTTTTAGTTTAAAAAGTCATTGTGAACAATCATACCGTCTGATTTGAACATAATATGATTTTTCCCCTTGTTTTGACTAAAGTGTCTAATCATGGTCTCTACACGGACATCTATATATTTAGCGATCTGTGTTTTGGTTAGGGGAAGAGCGATAAAGTACGTGTTATTATCAGAATATGTACCAAATCGCTCAACGAGGCTTTTAAAAAATGTATTTAAACGCTCCTCAAGGGGGCCGGAGGATACCGTTTGAATTTTATCAAATAAAATATTTTGATGTTCAACAAGAAGTCGTCTAAAGCACTGTTCCGTATTTTTAAGAGTCTGGGATGTCAGTTTTTGAATGGTTTGATAGTAAGGGATTTTAATGGCTGTCACTTTTGTTTGTGCACGACAAAAGGCTGGGTAGTTTGTTTTATTTAAGGTGGCTGAAAGGCCAATTGCATTACCAGGGCCAAAAAGACCAATTAACTTTTCTTCTCCAGAGGCGCATACAGTGTAAACATCTACAAAACCGGACTCTATGAAGTAAATGTTTTCGGCTATTTCGCCTTGTAGCCATAGGTGAGACTTTCTGGGGTGAGTGACGGTATTAACCCCTTCAACTTTTACTAATCCTTTAATGCAACAATTGGCCATTGCTTTTTTATTTGTACTAATCATAGTTAATTACAGTTAGCAATAATCATGCTCAGCTTAAGCGGCCTTTTTTATATCAATTGAGACTTTATGGGTCGCAGTATGGTTTAAATAGTCTCAGATGTATGCTTAGATCCTAAATAAATGCATTATAGTTGGTATATGCTTTGCCTCCATTAATGTCTATACAAATAAAAAATGGGAGATGTGAAATGAAAACATTTGTATCAGTGGTAGTTGCAGCCTTTGTATTGGCTGGTTGCTTAAATAGTGAAAACAAGGCAACAAAAATTGATATTGAAAGCTTGCCAAAAGAAACGGCTAAATTAACGCATGCACCGGAGGTTCCTCCTCCAATAACAAGAAAGCACGCTGCAAGGGTTAAAGTGGACCTTGAAACAACAGAGGTTGTTAAACGCTTAGCTGATGGGGTTGAATATACATTTTGGACATTTGGTGGAACAGTTCCAGGTCCAATGATACGCATTCGAGAGGGTGATTATGTGGACTTTACTCTAAGTAACCACCCAGATAGTAAAATGCCCCATAATATAGACTTACACGCTGTAACAGGGCAAGGCGGTGGTGCTGAGGGGTCATTTACAGCTCCAGGACACAGTTCAACCTTTTCATTTCAAGCATTAAACCCAGGTCTGTATATCTATCACTGTGCAACAGCACCTGTTGGTATGCACATAGCCAATGGGATGTATGGTTTAATATTGGTTGAGCCAAAGCAGGGCTTACCTAAAGTAGATAAAGAGTTTTATGTCGTTCAAAGTGAGTTTTACACAAAAGGTAAATATGGTGACAAAGGTCTTCAACCCTTTGATATGCAAAAAGCCTTTGATGAAGATGCAGACTATGTTGTGTTTAACGGATCTGTCGGAGCTTTAACTGGTGACAATGCGATGAAAGCTGACGTGGGTGATAATGTCAGAATGTTTGTTGGTAATGGTGGCCCGAACTTGGTGTCTTCATTTCATGTAATTGGTGAGATTTTTGACAAGGTTTATGTTGAAGGTGGAACAGCTATCGCTCAAGAAAATGTGCAAACCACATTAATTCCAGCGGGAGGTTCTGCAATGGTAGAATTTAAAATTGATATTCCAGCTAATTATATCTTAGTAGACCATTCTATTTTTAGAGCTTTCAATAAAGGAGCACTTGGAATTTTAAGTGTTGGTGGGGAGGAAAATCACAACATTTATACTGGTAAAACTATTGATGCAGTTTATTTACCAGAAGGTGGAGCTGAGCAAAGCATTAAAACAGAAAAAGAGCCAGAAAAGTTTGCTGCAAAAACTTTTGAAGACCGAATGGAAATGGGCAAGAGTGTGTATGCCTCTAACTGTGCTGCTTGTCACCAGCCTGATGGTAAGGGAATCAAAGGCGCTTTTCCACCACTAGCAGAATCAGATTTTTTAATGGCGGATAAAAATCGTGCAATTAAGGCAATTATAAATGGTTTAAATGGTAAAATTGAAGTTAATGGTGAAACCTATAACGGGGTTATGCCTGCAGTTTCCCTTGATGATGAAGACACTGCCAATGTAATGACTTACATTATGAACAGTTGGGGAAACAAAGGTGGTGTGACAACTCCAAGTGAAGTTAAAAAAGTAAGAGGAAACTAAATCTATGATTTTTTGGATTGTACATATCCTTTTCATATCTACATTTGCCACGGCTAGCACTAGTGTCAAAATTCCAGAAGGTGTGTACAATCCTTTATTTAAAGAAGAGGGTGAAGATACTTTTAAAATTAAAAGCTTTAAGATGGATAAAGTTCCAGTGACAAACAAAGAGTTTTATCAGTTTGTTAAAGAAAATAATAAATGGTCTAAAGACAAGATCGCCCCAATATTTGCCGACACACAGTATTTAAGCCACTGGCAAAACAATAGGCCTAAAGAGAAAACTCTGAATTTCCCAGTAGTCAATGTCTCATGGTTTGCTGCTAGAGCTTATTGTGAATCTAAGAACATGCGTCTTCCGAGTTTAAATGAGTGGGAATATGCTTCAAATGCTCAACACCCAGAAGTTTTAGATAAAATTCTCAAATGGTATTCAAAGCCAAATCAAATGAAAGATGTAAACAGTTTTAATGAAAATAAATACGGCGTAAAAGCAATGCATGGCTTGGTTTGGGAATGGGTAGAAGACTTTTCTTCTGTGATTATTGTTGGAGATTCAAGATCAACAAATAAAACATCAGAGAGCCTATTTTGCGGAGCCGGGTCTTTAAAAGCAAAGCGTCCTGATGAGTATGCAACATTTATGAGGTTTGCATTTCGAAGTAGTTTAAATGCAAAATCAACCACTAAAAACTTAGGTTTTAGGTGTGCAAGGAGTTTAAAATGAAATATGTATCAATCGCTATAATCTTATTTTTAAGTGTATCGTTAAAAGCACAGCATGATCACCATAAGCATCATGATCATCAATCTCTACAGGCTAAAGAGCCAACAGCACATTCTTTGTTTCATTTAAATTCAGAGTGGACGACTCACGACAATAAAAAAATAAATTTTAAGGATTTAGATAAAAAAAAGTCTGTGATGGCAATGGTGTTTACAAGCTGTCCTTCTGCCTGTCCTATGATTGTTAGTGAAATGAAAGAGATGCAGGATGAAGCAAAGAATAAAGACATCAATTACTACTTGTTCAGTTTTGATAGTAAACGTGATAAGCCTAAGAAGCTAAAAGCCTTTAAAGAGAAAATGAAGCTAGATAAGAACTGGACTCTATTTCATGCCAAAGAATCGAATGTGCGCGAATTAGCAAATGTGCTGGGTGTACAGTATAAAAAAACTGCAGATAATAACTTTATTCATTCTAACGTAATCTTTGTATTAAATAAAAATGGCGAGGTTATTTGCCAAAAAGAGGGACTGAAGCCAAACGTAAAAGTTTGTTTAAAGGGTTTGAATAATTGAAGCTAAATAATCAACGACCCCATTTATATGATTGGTTTTTGAATTTTTAGAAATGCTAAAGGGATTCATAAAAGTCATTCTCATTAGGTTTAAATGTTCTTCGTCTTGATCAAGTTTATTTTGCAAGCAGAAGTTTTCGATTAAATTTTTATAGTTTTTGCCGAGCTTTGTTTTTGAAAAATAGTAGGGCTTTTTGTGTTTTTCATAAGAGAGGCAGTGGCTCTGCAATAGCGATGTCATATGATTCACCTCAGATAATTTTTTACAATTTTTTATAACCGCGAAACCTGTGATGTTTGTATCTATGGTTTTTACAAAAGCCAATGGGGTATGTTTTTCCCTACATTGGTTTTCAAACTCATTTTTTACGTGCACTGTTCTTTTTAAAATTTGTCCATAACCATTTTCATTAAGACCGATACATTTAGCTGTCATAAACATGGAGGCTGCACCTGTTGCAGGCCTAGAGCCTTCAAGAGTGTAGGGGCCTAAATCTTTTTTTTGTTGAAAGTCTACATATGGAGCTGATATTTCATGATTAAAGTAGTCCTCTTTTTCTTTACATAAAAATGTGCCTGAGGCATAGGGGACATAGCCTAATTTATGCGGATCAATGGTAATAGAAGTCGAATGCTGTATTGCCTGTAGTGCACGCGTTTTTGATATGTTAAAAAAGCCTGCATCTTTTAAAGAGGCAAAAAATCCACCATAGGCGGCGTCAATATGATGCCAAAAAGTATAATTATAATTTTTTTTATAACCATTAATTACACTTTGGATTTCATCGATAGGATCAATGCTGCCAAGCTCTGTTGTTCCCAGTACACTGACAATCGCTAAAATCGGTGTTTGATTTTCTAGACATCTATCAATTTGTTTTTGTAAGTCTTTAACACATAACTGACCAAACTTGTTTAACTCTACTGATATGAGATTTGATTCTCCTATTCCAAATATTGAAGCGGCTTTACTCCAAGAGTAATGTTTACTTGAGGGGACAATTAGCTTCGCTCCGTCATACTCCTTTTTATATTTTTGTTTTATGTGTTTATATACTTCAATTTCACTCGGACTGAAATTTAAAGAGGAGGAGCCTTGAATATAGCAGGCGTCATTAAAACTGAGGTCGTTGTCTTTATTTGAATACAATATTTGAAGCCATTTGTTTTTTGCACGAATAAAGGCCTCGAAATTTGCAATTGTACCACCGGAAGTAAAGTGACCAATACTTGACTCTGGATAGCCAATCATCTTGCAGAGCTCTTTAACGGCCTCTAATTCAAGATCTACTCCCACCCAAGAAGATTCTCTGGAGACATTGTTGGGATTGTGAAGCAGCGCCACTAGGTGTCCCAACAGGGCTGGCATTGATATCTCAGAAAACATATGCCCCATATATCTTGGGGAAAATTTGGGGAGCTCTTGGCTAAAAAGTTCTAAAAGTTCATCAACGTGTTGTTTGGTTGAATGAATTTTATCAACAAATAGGGGCTCTAACTGTTCTTCATGTGTAATTGAAACACCGTCTTCTGGGTATGTTGTCCGTCTCCATTGCCAGCAATGGTTTAGAATTTTCAAAATTTCATTTTGAATAAAGTGTTTATTTTCTGATTGTGGTCCGAGAAAAAAACTTTTAAGACTGGTTTCTTCAGGTTTACATATATCAAACGGGTTCATTTTTGTATTTTAAAGGAAAAACTGTATGCATCTGTATGACCTATATCATACAGAGTTAGACAAAAGTCTTGTTGCTGTCATAATAATGTTCGTTGGTTTTTTTATAAATGAGTGCTAATTTTGTACTAGAGGAGACCTCTATGAGTCGTAAAGTAGCCTTAATTCAAGGTGGTTTAAGTAGTGAAAGTCAGGTAAGTCTTGCTTCGGGAAAAGCTTTTGAAAAAGCTCTGAAAGAATTAGGTGAAAATTATATTATTATCGAAGCCGATGAAAAACTTCCAGAAAAGTTAATGAAGCACCAACCAGATGTAGCCTTGCTAGCTTTGCATGGAAAGTACGCAGAAGATGGAACCGTTCAAGGCATATGTGAGTATTTAAAAATTCCATACACAGGAAGTGGAGTGCTTGCCTCAGCTTTGTGTTTTAACAAACTGTTTACCAAGCAGGTGTTGGCGCAAAACTCCATTCCCACCCCTGATTTTGAATTAATTGATTTAAAAAACCGCTCCCTTGATTCTGTTAAAACTAAAATTTCAGCCCCTATGGTTGTAAAGCCCTCAAGAGATGGCTCAAGTATGGGAATAAGTATTTGTAAAACAGAAGAAGACTTTTCTGGGGCCGTGATTGAAGCCTCAAAGTATGATCAACAAATACTGGTAGAAGACTTTGTGGAGGGAAAAGAGGTCACAATTCCTATGCTTTTAGGCAAGGCCTTATCGCCCATCGAAATTGTTCCAAAGACTGAGTTTTACAATTACAAAAATAAATACACAGCAGGACAAACTGATTATTACGTGCCCGCAAGAATTGATGCTGAAGCCTTAGAATCCTGTCAGAAGATGGCTTCCAAGGTATACGAGGTTTTAAATATTCGCACTTATTGCCGGGTGGATTTTATGTTGGACAGTAAAATGAACCCTTATGTTTTAGAAGTGAACACACTGCCTGGTTTTACTGAAACCTCACTTTTTCCTAGGTCAGCTAAACACGATGGCATTGCATTTACTGAACTTATTAAAACGCTGATTGATTCAGCAGGATTAGATTATGAAGGCCTTAAGTAATTGGCTACTTACAATTATGCTTATCGTGGCCGTTGGCTTTGTTGGGTTTTACTCTTACAAACAACAGCTTTTTAAGGTGGGACATGTTGATATTGAGTTGCTTCAAAACTCTTCTTTGTTTGGAGCTTCAGACTTGCCTGAAAAAATTGCTTTGTCTTTAAAGGACTATAACAATCAATGGATCTGGGATGTTGATCTTCAGCAAGTCATAAATGATGTTTTAAAAGATAAACGAGTAGAAAGTGTCAAAGTGCAAAGACGCTTTCCGGCTCAATTGGATGTAAAGATAAAACCTCAATCGGCTCTTGCTTTAGTGTTAGACGACAATCAAAAATGGCGACCAGTGTTTTTCGATGCCTCTGTTTGGTCGGAAGTTTCTAGAGATACCATTCCTGATTTGCCAATCCTCAGGGGTTCAAAGTTTTTAACAGATGAGGCTTTAAGAAAAAAAGTGGTGAATCTATTAATTCAGTTACCAGACACAGGAGTGTTTGGAAAAAATCAAATCTCAGAAATAGAGTTTTTTAAACACAAAGGATTTGTGTTACACTTAAATAGACCTATGCAAGTTTTGATCGGGGATAGCTTAGATGACTTTGAGGCTAAGGTTCCACGGATTCAAAAAGTGTTGTCCTACTTAGAGTCGAAAGGCATGAGTGGGCGCGTCATTGATGCTCGCTTGTCAAAAAAAGTGGTTGTCAAGCTGCGTAATGATTCATAGGCTTAAGATTAGAGAACAGGATCAGGAAGATCCACAAAGCTGCAGCCATTCAGGATGATGGTTCTCAAGGATAATTTTTCAAGGATGAATGAAAAGATATCATCTAGAGTAAAACAACGTTGAGGACATCGATGTCAAAAAGTACAGGTAAACACTATATTGCCAGTCTTGATATTGGCACAACTAAAGTGGCCTATCTCATTGGAGAAGTGGGAGCAGAAGGTTTACACGTTATCGGAGTTGGGGAATCCCCTAACATCGGT
>JAKUPT010000066.1 GCA_022450595.1 Bdellovibrionales bacterium | reverse complement strand
ACCAGAACTGAAAAGAGATGTATCGGCTCCTAATGAAAATGGAGACTTTATTTCTAATAAAAACTTTAAAGAAGTTAAAGAAGGTATGCGTCTCGTTGCCAATGGTGACAACGGCACAGCCCGTTGGTGGAAAATTCCAGGTGTTCAAATGGCTGGTAAAACGGGTACGGTTCAAATTCAATCCTTTTCAGCAGATCAAATTTACAAAAAATGTGAAGAGCGTCCTTTTGATCTCCGTCACCATGGCTGGTATGTGGGCTATGCCCCTCACGATAATCCTCTTATCACAGTAGCTGTTCTTGCTGAACATGCCTGTCATGGCTCCACTGGCGGTGCACCTATTGCTCGTGATGTTATTTATGCTTACTTAAAAAAATATCATCCAGAGCTTTTAAAAAGAAATAAAAAAGCTCCCCCAAAAAAACTAGTTCAGGAGTCTGAACCCGATGAGGTAGAAGAGTGAGTATTAAAAGTTCAAACCTTGATATGCAGGTAGAAAAACGAAATTTCTTTAAAAAATTTGACGGCAATCTTGCCTTGGTTATTTTTGCATTAAACCTCATTGGTTTAATTAACCTCTACAGCGCCACTCATGGTGTGGTTTTAGATCACACGGCAAAACTTTTTTACCAACAAATATTTTGGCTGCTTGGTGGTTGGGTACTTTATTTTTTAGTCACACTTGTTGATTATAAATTTTTTTACAGACTGGCCTACTTTTTTTATGGCCTTAATTTAGTGGCGTTGGCCCTAGTACCTTTTATAGGCAAAACATATTATGGAGCGCAACGATGGCTTGATTTAGGATTTTTTAGATATCAGCCCTCTGAAACAATGAAGATTATTATGATTTTTGTTATTGCTAGAATTCTTTCACAGAAATCTAGCTACAACGGGCTTGGCTTCAAAGACTTACTGCTTCCCGGGGTCTTAACCTTAATTCCTTTTGCCCTCACAGTAAAACAGCCAGATTTAGGAACAGCTCTTTTAATTGCGTCAACAACATTGTCTTTGCTTATATTTGTTAGACTGAAGCGTTCCATTTTAGTGACCGCCTGCTTAATTGGTATCATCACTCTCCCGGCTGTGTGGAGCTTTGGTTTAAAGGACTATCAAAAAGGCCGCATACTGACTTTTTTAAATCCTGGTCGTGACCCTCATGGTGCTGGGTACAATAGTATTCAATCAAAAATTGCCGTCGGCAGCGGTCAGGTTCTAGGAAAAGGCTTTAGAAAAGGCACTCAATCACAGTTAGAGTTCTTACCTGAACGTCACACAGACTTTATATATAGTGTTCTTAGTGAAGAACATGGCTTTATTGGTAGTATCACCACTTTTGGGCTTTTTGTGGTTTTGTTTTTTATGTGTATACGGGTTGCCACCCAAGCACGGGATAAATTTGGAGCCTTAATCGTTGTTGGAATTGTTAGTTATCTTTTTTGGCATATGTTTATAAATATTGGAATGGTTATTGGCGTTATGCCTATTGTGGGTGTGCCTTTACCGCTTTTATCTTATGGGGGATCAAGTATGCTAACCACTATGTTAGGGCTTGGTGTTATATCCTCAGTTGCATATCGCAAGTACCTATTTTAAATAAAAAAAATCCCACAAAAGTTGCGGGATTTTTTTATTTAAATTTTCCTCAAAGTATTGAGATTTAAACGTGTTTGCTTAACATCTCAACAATATTTTCCTTTGGGTGGTTTCCAACAATTTGCTCAACCTGTTCACCACCTTTAAACAAAATCATAGTAGGAATGCCTTGAACCCCGTACTTTGCCGGTGTATCGCGATTTTCATCTACATTGATTTTCACAACACGAATGTTGTCCATTTCATCAGAAATTTCTTCTAACTTTGGTCCAAGAGCGCGACATGGTCCACACCACTCAGCCCAGAAATCAACTAAAACTAATTTGTCAGATTTTAAAACTTCAGCTTCAAAGCTTCCATCTGTTACTTTTTCCGTCGCCATCAGTCCTCCTAAAAGTGTATTAAGATAAGGCATTATTTCATATTTTAGATAGCTGTACGCTTAAAAACGCGGTGCGTTACTTAATTCTGACAGTATGTCTTTAAATACTTAAACTTAACCTATTTAAGTGCCGATATTTATTTAGTATGAGTGAGATTTTAATTGTCGAAGATGACCAAAATTTAGGACAAGCTCTTTTTGAAAGTTTCAAAAGATCTAATATTTCAGCTTATTGGGTTAAAACTCCCGATGAAGTCCGCAATATATTTAAAGTTCGAGACTTTTTTATGGTGATTTGTGACTGCCTATTACCAGGCACAAATGGAGTAGATCTCGCCACAGAACTGACTGAGTTAAGCGGTGGACAATTAAGCACTATTTTAATTTCTGGTATATTTAAAGATAAACAGTTCATAAAGCAAGCGGGTCGAAAAGTGAACCTTGTCTCTTTTCAAGTTAAGCCTTTTGACACTCCAGAGCTGATTAATCTTGTTAAAAAACACCTACCTGAGCATAAAGGCTCGGAATCTGAAAACCCATTGTACAGTCTATTAATGAAAAACCAAATCAGTGAACAAGAAAAACTCTCGTTAATAGAAAGCGAAAAAGAATTTAGTGGATCTGACCTTCCATGGATTTACAGCCTACTTTATCAATCAAACATTACAGGCCAATTAAATATCACTTATGAAGATCAACAAAAAGCCCAGGTTCATTTTACTCAAGGGACTATTGATCATGTACAAACTGAAGATAAAAATAGTTTTTTTGGAGTGCTCTTAGTTGAGAATGGCTTTTTAGACAACGAAGATATTCAAAATGCTCTAAAACAGCAAAACAATAAAAGAATAGGCGAACAACTTGTTGATATGAGCATGCTAAGCCCTCATGCGATTCAAGTTGTACACGAGCAACAGATGTCAATTCGTTTGAGTCAAAGTATTAAAGATCAAAAGATTTCACTACACTTTGAAGAAGATCAAAATATAAATAACAATAATGCCTCTTTATCAAAAAATCTATTTTTTGAAAGTTTGTCTGACTGGATCACCTCAAAGGTTTCCTTAGAGTGGTTAAAAACTCATATAAATAGATTACAAGATCATGAAGTCCTTGAGGGACCTAATTATGAAGAGGCTCATAAGTTTTTTAACCTCCCAATATTCTTTCAGATTCCCCACCCTGGAAATCTACTGCAAACCAATAAATCAATTAATGAAATCCTCCTTGAATTTCAAGAAAATGAGGATGCTGCAATTAAAGCTTTATTTTTTATGTTGTATCAAAGGTGTATTATTCTAAGTTACGAACATACGGATATAATAAACTTTGAAGCCAAAAAAACTAAACTAGAAACTATTAAATCAGACTTTGAGAATAAAAACTTTTTTGAAATTTTAGGTCTTAGAAAAAACACCAACGATAAAGAAGTGGCTCGTGCCTATCACGAATTTGCCAAATCTTTTCATCCTGACAAATTACCTAAGACCACACCTGAAGATGTTAAAGAGCTTACAGAAAAGATATTCCAAAAAATCACGCATGCCTACACAACTTTAAAATCTGAAGAATCTCGTAAAGACTACAAAGTGAGCTTAGATCTTCAAGAGGCACAAAAGCTTATTGTGGCTGAAAGTGAATTTGAAAAATACAAAAAAATACTTCTCAAAAGACAGTATAAAGAGGCTTATGATGGGCTTATCAAACTTGAGAGACTAAAGAAAACACACCCTACTTACAGTTTATACCTGGCCTGGGCCACTATGAAAAAAGGACGTGCAGGCTCAACAAAGAATGAACTGATTAACACCTCTCACAGCATAATTTCTGAAGTTCCACCAGAGCAAAGACACAATGCCACATATTTTCATGTAAAGGGACTTTACTACAAAATGATAGGAAATACTGAAAAAGCCACAAATGCTTTTCAAAAAGCCCTATCTTTAGAGCCTAGTTTTATAAGCCCTAAAGTCGAACTATCTAGACTGCAACAACACTCTAAACAGCACACTTCTACTCAGATTAATACTATTTTAAACTTTGATATAGGCAGTATATTTAAAAAGAAAAAAAGCTCGTAATTACTTATTTTTTTTTAATAAATTTTTTGTGTACTGAAACTTATCAATTTTAAGCTCTGGGCTTTCATGAAATTCTGACTGAGATCGCAACTCTTTATTAAATTCTTTAATTTTTTTTCTCTCAAAAGTTGTTTCATTAGTATTTACTTTATCTACAGACTCTAAGAACTGGTCATATTTTT
Source organism: Bdellovibrionales bacterium (assembly GCA_022450595.1). Lineage (GTDB taxonomy): Bacteria > Bdellovibrionota > Bdellovibrionia > Bdellovibrionales > UBA1609 > JAKUPT01. Next base: position 9,945 of record JAKUPT010000066.1, on the reverse strand, counting down.
TTTGTCGGTCACTTTCATTAATAGATGTTTTAGGAGCCTGGCGACTCTTTGAATCTGACTTGTCTTTAACCGAAGATCCCTGAATATATTGCGATTCTTCTGAGCTTTTTTTTGAAGACTTAATGCTGCTTGATAGTTTATTGTACTTATTGAGTAAGTCTTGCTTTTGCAAGTGTGACACATCTGATAAAGCCGTAAAAAGCTCTTCGGGATGAACGGGGCTGTTCACTATAAACTGAACCTCATTTTCAATGTCTTGGTTGTCTTTAGAGGTAGAATGTTTAATCAAAATAAACTGAGTAGATGCTCTTTTAGACTTAATATCTTTAATCAGCTTAGTGGAATTAATTTTTCGGCTTTTTTCAGCAACTAACACCACTTGTGGCTGAAACCCCATAATCAAACCACCAATGGCTTGATCTGTTTGGGTCACCTCTAGGTTAAAGCCCATTTTTGTTAACAACCTATGTAGAAAGGTTTGCTCTTGATAGTCGTCGAGTGCGAGTAATATTTTTAACATACTACCATTGTCTTTAATCTCATTAAGAACTGCAATAAGGTTTACAAGTGCAACGCATTAAAATAATCTTAAGTATAGCGATTGCAGTGAGGATTCATGAATCTAAAAGCCTTATGGCGAGCTCGACTTGCACTAAAGTACATATTTTTTGAAATGCTCCCCAGTTTTTTAATGGGAGCCGTCGTATTTATATTTATCTTACTGATGTTCCAGGCTATACGACTGACTGAGTTTGTTCTGGCACATGGGGTGAACTTCACCACAATTTTACAAATAATGACCTATTTAACCGTAGGCTTTTTACCGATCATATTACCCATGAGTCTGCTGTTTTCTGTATTACTCACATACGGCCGACTTTCAAACGACTCCGAAATTGTATCTCTAAAATCAATAGGTATTAGTGACAAAACACTTTACACCCCAGCAATTATACTTGCAGCTCTTACTTGTATAGTTTCAGCACAGACGGCCTTTTATTTAGCTCCATGGGGCAATCGTCAATTTGAAGTGCTTGTCAGTAGAATGAGTCAAATAAAAGCCAGCGCGACTATAAGAGCTGGAGTTTTTTCTGAAGGCTTTTTTGATTTGGTGGTTTATGCCAACGAAGTTGATGCTAAAACAGGTATATTAAAAAAAGTCTTTATCTATGATGAAAGAAATAACTCTTCCCCTCTTACAATTATAGCACAAGAGGGTGAAATCATTGAAAATCAAAAGGCCAACTTAAATATGAAGGCCAGATCTTCAATTCTACGTCTAAGAGATGGAAATATACATAAAACTCAAGATGAAACCTACACCAGAATTGACTTTCTTTCCTATGATATAAATCTCTTTGACCCAATACAGTTTTACGAAAAACAAAAGGCCGTTCAGTCTTTAACCCTTCCCGAGTTGAATAAAAAAATTGCTGAAAAAACAGATAAAAAAGAAGATCAATTACGCTTAGAAGCGGAATATCACAGAAGGTGGGCCATTGCCTTTGCCTGTATGGTCTTTGCCTTGGTTGGCGTCAGCCTTGGAATGGTTAGTAACAAGCGTTCTGCTCGCTCAAGTGGTCTTGTGTTAAGTATTGGTATAATCATTGCCTACTGGTTAATGTATGTCACCTTTGAAGGCTTTGCCCGCAACGGCACCCTTCCTCCAGCCGTGGCTATATGGAGTCCTAATGTGGTGTTTTTATTATTTGCTTATTTTTCACAAAAAAGGGCTGTTAATTAATTAACTCAAGAATGTCCTCATGATCTCTGACAAGGTCTGCACCGGCAAACAGCAAATCTAAGCCTCCAAGGCTGGCTTCAAATATAGGTGAATTAGGAACCACAAGTACCTCTGTTCCCAAGGAGCTGGCATAATTGGCTGTCATCATAGTTCCACTTCTTCGTTTTGCATCAACAATTAAAATAGAAGGAGAAAAAGAAGCAATAATTTGATTTCTCATATGAAAATAATGTTTACGCATGTCTTCAAAGGGTGAGAATTGACTAATGATGGCTCCATTTAATTCTACAATTGCTGACTTCCAAGCCATTATGTTTTTAGGATATGGACGAGCAAGACCTGAGGGAAGCAACATATAAGTAGGCCTTTGATGCCTAAGTGCTAGGGCATGGGCTTTTTGATCCACTCCCCGTGCTCCACCGCTGACCACACAAAGTTTTTTTATAGAAAGTAATTTTGAAACTTCCGTATCAAGCCACTGACTTGAAGCACCCGAAGGATTGCGACTTCCCACAATTGAAAAACACTGATGGCTAAAATCAATTTCACCAAAATATGTCAGTATAAAAGGAGGGTTTTTGAGAAACAAAAATCTTTCTGGATACTTTGAGTCAAATACGGTCAGTATATTAACCTCATGCTCATAAAGCCACTGTAAGTCTTTTTGAGCTTTAAGTATAAACTCTTTTAATTCAGTTCGATTTTTCACAAGTTTTTCATTAAGTAAAAAATCTTCTAAAGCATCAATACAGTCAAAGCGAAGTCGATCTGGAGCATATTGAATTAAAGCTTTAATATACCAAGTTAATGCAGCTGTTAGGTGATAGATTGAGTTGATTTTGTTTTCCATAATTTCTTATAGTTGCAAATATGAAAACCAACTCTAAACCCAATTATTTAGTTTTAAAATTTACTCTTCGAATATATCTTCAAAATTCGAATCTTCAAAGTCATCAAAGCCCTCAACATCTTCCATATCCTCAAACTCTAAGTCAGATTCAATGTCATCAAAGCTTTCTGTGGAATCAAAACTAAACTGCTCTTCTGGCTCTTGAATAGGAGTGGAAGGCTCTTCAAAAAAGGTGTCATCAGAAAGCATATCTTCCGCTTCGCCCTCGGGGGCAGAAAGAAAAATATCAGAGTCTTCTTTATTCATATTATTGTACTGAAATATACTAGAAACAGAGGCTTTCCCATCATCATAAATATCAAAAAACTGATCCACAATTGGTTCAACACGATCTTCAGCATAAGGCTCATAGACCCCTGCTCCTGTGACATCACCTGTGTAAATGTGCTTGAGGGAGCTTACAACAATAGCGGTTGAGAAAAACTGCTGCACATGAACTATTTTAAGAAACCCCAGAGCCTCTTTATCAATTTTTACTTTTGAATTTTCAAAACGGATTTGTCTGTTAGCACGAACAGGTAGTATGTCGCCGATTTCTAATCCAGATATACGACCTTTATTTAAAAACACAATAGAACGATCTGAATACAAATCTCTATTATCACTTTTTTCTCCACCAATAATTTGAGCCACAACATTTTTTTGAGGCCCTTTCATATTATACAGGGCTACAGGTATTTCTCCCTCATAAAGAGTTGATCCAAGCCTAACGGGGTTGACAGCATTCACCACTAAAGCACGAAATAAGTCTTTTTCACCGTTTGTTGAGTGCATCAAATCAACCAGTTTAATTTTGCCTTCAATCTGCACTCGATATCCCACACGGGAATCAACAGGACGAGCTACATGTTTATTTTTTTGATGAACACTATCTGCCTGACGGGCAACAATAAACACTTTGCCAAGATTGTATCTGCCTTTTGGAAGCTCCACAAAGACATGCTGAAAGGTTGTTGCAATCTCACCACTGGTGTCTATTTCGTTAATTTTTCCAATTTCCACTAAAGGAAAGTCTGAAACAATAGAGTCTACAATAAATAGGTCTTTCACATCTACAATGGGACGTTTTTCATAAGAAAACCCTACGTCATCGTAACCTTGCTCGGCAAAGTTAGGCTGCCAGTCCGCAAGACTAGGCGGAAAGCTCTTTAATACTGGTCGAGACTCAATAGAAGGAGGCGGAATATCGATTCCTTCTTCGGAAAGATCAGCATACTGTTGATCTAAAGATTCAGGAGGAGATTCAGATTCTGACTCTCCGGCTTCTGTGATGGCAAAGGCCGGAGCATCCACTTCACTTCCCAGCATAAACTTAATCACGTAACCGGGTTCAACCAAATGAGGGTTTAAAATACCTGTGTTCAATGACCAAATTTTTGGCCAAAAATGTCCATCACCAAAAAAGGTTTCACTTATGTCCCAAAGAGTATCACCTTTTTGAATTTCATAAGTTTCAATTTGTCTTTGGCCAATCATCATTTGCCACTGTTCATTACTCATAGGGCGGCTTAAATGTTTGGAGTAAATTTCATACAGTCTTTGCTCTAAGGCATAATTTGGTTCATCAGTGGTTGGAGTGCCCATAAATGGATCAGAGACTTCCGGGACAGGCTCCGAGATAGGCGCCATATCAGGCTCTGTCCCCGCATCATAAAGCTGAACCTCTGGCTGTTGCTTAGGTTGAGGAGTTGTTTCTTGAACTTGAACCTCTTGCTCAGGTACAGGCTCCGGTTCTGGCACCTCAGCTGGACCTAGCTCTTCAAAAGGTGCTTCTACAGTTTCAGATTCTTCAAACATTTGCTCAAAATCATCCGGGATATCGTCTTCAGCAAATTGTTCTGGATTAAAATCTTCGAATTCTTCAAACTCTTCTCCTGAAATTTCAGACTCAATTTCAGAAAAATCCACCTCTTCAGACATGTCTTCTAAACTTAACTCCTCCGAAGCTGATGACTCTTCAGATAGAAGCTCTCCCATATCCTCATCATTGAGTTCCATAAAATCATCAGTCGGGGCTTCATTGGATTGCTGGGTTTCTTCAAACAGTGAACTGTCGTCAAAATCCTCAAGACTATCTTGAGCAAAACCTGAAGTGGATATTAAAAAAATAACTAAGATGCTTAAACATTTGATGTATTTCACAAAAACGTCCCTGATTTTTTAATTATTATTTAACTCTAGTTGAGCCAATCTTGCTTCCTTGCTTTTTGGATACTGCCTAATCAACTTATACAGCGTTCTTTGCTGATAAGAGTTTAAATTCATTATCTGGTAAATTTCAGCTTTTTGCAAAAGAGAATCTGGCCTGAAAGGACTTAATAAATATTTATTCTCCACATGAGAGAAAGCTTTTAAAGCAAAAGCATACTGTTTTAAAGACTTCAGGTTCAGGGCTCGGTAATAATAAACCTGATCTAAAAATTTATTTTGTGAATACTGCTGAATAAATAAGTCCGTGGCTGTTAATGATTTTTTATAATTAGTTTTAGTATATTCTTCTCGTATAAAACCAAGCATACTCTCAGGTTTTTGTGGGATTTCAAATTCTAAATCTTCGGGATTAATTACTGGGCGAGTATTTTTAACCCTTTGTGAGTTTTTTTTACTCTTAACTCGAGCCTTTGATTTTTGTAAAGCTAAGTTCTTGGCTTTTAAAACTTTAATTTGATGCTCTTTACTTTTTAGTTCATCTGTAAGTTCTAAGAGCTGAGATTGGTAATTTTCAAGAGAACTCTTGTTTTTAAAAGAGGTACAAGAAATCAGTAGTGGTAGCAAAATGACTATATATATGTATGTACTTTTCATAATCCCCACCTGTTATTTTTAGCTTAACCAAAGTCCTAGGCAAAAGCAACGTTCATCAAGTATCCACAGATATCCACATCCAATGTGGAATAATTATAAGTAAACGACCTAGACCATTGAATAGTAAAGGGTTTGAGCGGAATGATTAGAGTTTAAGCAAATTTTAACCTATTAAAAACACAGGGTTTTTTCGAAAATATGACGAGTTATTTTTATTCCCTGTCACGAATCTTAAATCCGAAAAAAGAATAGTTTTGTACAGAACATGAAAGATTTTGTCATAACAAATGCCCTTAAATTGCATTTAACCAAATTATATGATCTCAGTCTTATTTTTTGCTGCAGGAATAGGCATATACCTATTTTCCACATTGCTCTCATTTTATGCAGATATCCTTTTTTATCCACACAAGCTGTGTGTAAAAATGGCACCACACCATTCAAGCTTTCAAGATTTATACCAAGCTTTAATCTGTGGTCATAAAATTTCAAATTTTGAACTCAAAGAACAGATTCGATCATTGGGCTTACTGCATCTTTTTGTGGTGTCAGGAACACACCTGCATTTTATCAGTTTGTTTATCGAGGGAGTGTTTAAAAAAAACAAAACCCTGACTTATTTAATATTAGTCTTTTATAGTTTTAGCTGTGGCTTAAAAGCCCCTGTTGTCAGAGCCCTCACTTCACGGGTTGTGAAGCACCTAAGCCACAAATACAAACTGGGGTACTCCCCGTCTCAAAGTTTATTTTTTAGTTTTTTACTGCTTGCCCCAATCTATGGAGCCAATCATAGCTTTGTATCTCTAGTCTTAAGCTCGTTAGCAAGCCTTATTGTAGAAGCCACATCCAAAAGCTTTCAATCTGAGTTTTTCAGGCATTTAGCTTTATTTTTGTTATTATCCATTGTGTTTTTGCCATTACAAACCTTGCACCCTATTACATTCTTGTTCACCTATTTTATGACCCCATTAATTTGTTATATTTTTATCCCATTAAGTCTTACTAGTTTTTTTTACAACCCGCTAACTATGCTTACAGACCAACTATGGAGTTTTGTATTTAATAGCTTTAATTTATTACAGCAGTACATCCCTAACTATCGGGCTCTTTATATGCCCATTCACCTGAGTTTTTTTTTGATTTTAATGTTTGTTAGCTATTTTAATATTCTAAGGTCTCAAAAATGAAATATCTTTTTTTATTTTTGCTCTTCTACAGCATACGAATAACTCCCATGGAGTTTAACTATTTTGTGATTTGGAATGTTGGACAAGGGCTTTGGCAAAGCTACATCACCCCGTCCAAATGTTATCACTTTGACATGGGAGGCGAAAAAGCTCCATGGAATCTATTAAAGTCTGTGTGCAAAAGAAAAACAAATATTGTACGCATCTCACACTGGGATCTTGACCATTATGGTTTTTTTAAAAACTTTAACAGACAATTTACAGACATCTGCTTTAGTCACTTAGAAATCCCTGATAAAAAAATTAAATTTAAGTGGCTATTAAAAAAACAAAACTTATGTGAAAAGCTTAATATGACATATCAATCTTGGCGCCCAAGCTTACAGCATCAAGTTTTTACTGATAAACACGGCTCCAATGCTTTTTCAGAAGTACTCGTATTTAAAGACATTCTCATGACTGGCGACAGTCCAAAAGAAATTGAAGCACAGTGGGCTAACGATTTAAAACTTAATACTATTAAAAAACTCATTGTTGGTCACCACGGATCTAACACCAGCTCATCATTAAAGTTACTCAACAAGCTTAAAGCACTAAATCCATTTTTTGTGGGAATTGCAAGCTCTAGAAAGAAACGATATGGACATCCCCATTGGGCTGTAAAAATGCGATTTAAAAAAATCAAAGCCCCACTTATCACCACTGAAAAGTGGGGGCATATAATCTATCGCTATTAAACCTTAAAAGCTTTGTACTCAAGGCCTAAGTCTCTCGCTACGGGTTCATAACAAACATACCCGCCATAAACGTTCAATCCTTTTAACAAGGCTTTGTCTTTTTGAACAGCCTCTTCAACACCCATTTGGGCAATCATTGAGGCATATTTCATAGTCATATTAGTTAATGCATAAGTTGAAGTCTTTGCCACAACACCTGGCATATTTGGAACACAATAATGAATCACACCATTGATTTCATAAGTTGGCTCTACGTGACTGGTTGGCTTACAAGTTTCAATACATCCACCCTGATCCACAGCCACATCTACAACCACAGAGCCGGGGTCCATTGTTTCAATCATATCTTTGGTGACTAAGTGTGGAGCCTTACTTCCTGGAATTAAAACCGCACCGATAACAAGGTCTGATTTTTGAACAGCCTCTTCAATGTTCACCATACTAGAATAAAGCGTTCTTACACGCCCTTGAAACACATCATCTAAGTATTCAAGTCTTTGATGATTCACATCTAGTATTGTCACTTCAGCGCCAAGTCCCATGGCCATTTTGGCAGAGTTTATTCCAACAACACCACCACCAATGATAGTGACTTGACCTCTTTGCACCCCAGTGACTCCACCAAGCAAAATGCCTTTTCCACCGTGATCTTTTTGTAGGTAATAGGCCCCAACTTGGGTAGCAAGTCTACCGGCAACGGCAGACATAGGAACTAAAAGCGGAAGGCTGCCATTGTCTAGCTGAATAGTTTCATAGGCGATGGCTTTTACTTTTCTTTCGCACAAAACTTTTGTTAATTTTGGTTCAGCTGCTAAATGCAAATAAGTGTATAAAATCTGATTTTCTTGCATAAGATCATACTCTTGCGGCAATGGCTCTTTTACTTTTATGATCATTTCAGATTTTTTATACACGTCTTGTGTTGAAGGGAGAATCTCCGCACCAGCCTCTTCATAATCTTGGTTAGAAATTTGAATGCCAACACCGGCATCTTTTTCAACAAAAACTTTATGACCTTCAGATACGAGTTGCTTTACTCCTTTTTCAGTAAGGCCCACTCTATTTTCACTGATCTTAATTTCTTTTGGTACACCAATAATCATTATATATCCCCTTGGAAAATTAGTTCTTTAACGATTAATCCGTAACCAGAAGACAGTCAATGATGGTTTTTAATATTGCGTTGTTTAGTAATAGGGTCGAGAGCATTCATAGGAAGTTTTCGACATATAATATCTCTCTTCAATGAGTGAGCAATGCTTGTAATAAAACTCCCAAGGCTTCCAATCACTATGACTTTTCATGGGCTTTCTTATATGAATGGCATCAGAAACATAGGCCGCACCATGTGCTGTTGAGTTCTCATCATAATCTTCCAAACCAATAGTTTTTGGAGATGACTGACACCCAACAATAATAAATAAAAATAGGAATATTAATAGTCTCACACTACAATTATCTCTGAATTTTTAGTTAAAAACCATCCCCTGTAGCCTTAGGTCAGTATGACTTTTACACCATCTAGTGTATAAAAAAAGACACAGTCCTTGCGCCACGCAACAAATCTGCACTGAGACCATGCTTTAATTCTTCAATAAAAACAATGGTTTAAAAATAATTGTTTTTAAGTAAAGACTGGCACAAGGCTTGTATATATAAATGATACTATGTTTTTACAAAGAACGATTCGAAAACGCGTTGATGTTGATGGTATTGGTATTCACACTGGAAAACCTGCTAAACTTACCTTTTGCCCGGCTCCTGAAGACACAGGGGTGTATTTTGTAAGAAAAGACCTACCAGGCAGCCCAGCCATAAAAGCTACAGCAAACCATGTGCAAGCCACAACAATGGCCACTACTGTTGGCGGACCGGCCTTCTCAGTTTCTACCATTGAACACTGCCTTTCAGCACTTGCAGCTCTTAGAATAGATAATTTATTTATTGAACTTAATGGACCAGAAATCCCCATTGGTGATGGAAGTGCTCAGTTTTTTTTAAAAGCTATTTTAGATGTGGGTGTTATTGAACAACAAATGCCTAGAAAATATGCTTACATCACACAACCCATCTACTTTGGCACTGAAGAAAAGCATGCTTATGTTTTGCCTTACAATGGCTTAAGAGTAAGTTGTACTATCGAGTTTGCCCATCCTAAAATTGGCAAACAAAGTCTTTCTATCGATGTGAATGAACACACTTATAAAAATGATATCGCCAATGCCAGAACTTTTGGTTTTTTAAAAGATGTTGATGCTTTAAAAAGCAAAGGCCTTATTCAAGGTGGCAGCCTTGAGAACGCTGTTGTTTTAGACAATAAAGATATATTAAATCCGGAAGGCCTAAGATATGCCGATGAGTTTGTGCGCCATAAAATTTTAGATGCCCTGGGGGATCTTGTAACCCTAGGCATGCCTTTAATGGGACATGTTGTACTTTATAAAGCCGGTCACGATGTTATGAACCAGCTCGTAAGAAAAATCGTTGAAAGTAAAGATTGTTACAGACTCATTGAGCTTGGTGCAGATTTACCGGAATCACCCTTTGAAACTAAACATCTAT
>JAKUPT010000065.1 GCA_022450595.1 Bdellovibrionales bacterium | reverse complement strand
ATCTGATAAACAATCATATTAAGAATAGGTTCAAGTACTCCTTAATAGTTAAGAACTGGACTAGCGTGAAAATGCTCTGATTTTAAGAGAAAGTTCATTGGCATTGGTAGAACAACTTTATGAACATCCCGATCTTGCTTTTGCTCTTTCAGAGGCCAAAGAAGTGGTTACAAACTTTGTAAGCCTTATGGATGAAGACCCGGACTCTTTAGCTCACCTAATTGGCCTTTCTACTCATGACTTTTACACCTACAATCACTCACTCGATGTTTGTATTTACAGTTTAGGTCTAGGACAAGCTGTTGGTTACTCCGGCGAAGAGCTTAAAGAACTTGGAGAGGGTTCTTTATTTCATGATGTGGGTAAGAGAAAAGTTGATGTAGATATCATATGCAAAGCTGGCCCCTTAAATGAACAAGAGTGGGCTGAAATGCAAAAACACCCACAGTATGGTTTACAATTACTTTCTGAGTTTGATGTGTCTCAAGCTATTATGGCCTGCTGCTTTGAACATCATGAAAGCTTCACTGGCAATGGCTATCCACAAAATCTTGTAGGAGAAGAAATTCATCCCATGGCAAGAATTGTAGCTCTCACAGACACCTACGATGCTCTTACTACACAGCGTTCATACAATATACCTATGACTCCTAAAGATGCTTTGATGTTTGTAAAAAATAAGCTCTCATCAAGATATGACCCCGAACTTGTTAAAGCCATGTTTTCTGTGTTGTTTAAAATGGAACAAACATTCGAAAAACAAGCCCAGTAAAAGGTAAACACATGAAATCGACCAGTTTTGAAGCTCATTCTGACCATGTGAAAATACTAAGTGCTAGTGACAACAGTTGGAAAGAAATAAAAGACTTTCAACAACTCACAGAATGTATTCACAATAAACACATTATTTCATCAGTTTTTGCCACTCAGTGCTTTTTATTTTTGTGCCAAGTTCAAACAGAAGAGTTTTTATCAAAAATTACAAATTTTAAAAAACTTTACCCCATCTCCACTTATGCACAACTATTATTAACTCGACTGGAAATGGTTAGCAATAACTCGGAAGTTTGCATAAGTCTGATTCAAGAGATCTTAGATGAAGAAAAGTTAGCTATTGAAAACTGTGCTAAAAATATCAACTCAATGATTCAAAACTCAGAAAGAATTCTTATACATTCACACAGTGGACATTTTGAAAGTGTTTTTGGCGGCAGAATAGTTGAAGCCCTAAAGCTTGCAAATGCAGAAAATAAAGACGTGCATGTATTTTTAATCAATACTCCCCCTAAACAATACGCCCTTAATCTTATGGCCACAGAGTTAAAGTCAAACAACATCACTTTCACCTTAGCGCCGGATACAGCGGCTGCCATATTATTAAAAAAATCTAAAGTGCAAAAAGTTTTTACTACCGCTAAAAGAATGGCTGCCAATGGAGACACCGTAATCGATGCGGGAGCTTATTCACTGGCACTTTTTTGTGACCACCACTCTATTTCTTTTTATAGCTGTGGGTACCACACAATGTTTGATAACAAACTGCCCACTGGTGACAGTTTTAGTATTCAGTTCACTGAACCAGAATTGTTTTTAGACAAAGACACTTTTCAACGTTTAGAATCACCAAGAGTCTACGCCCCAGAAGTAGATGTTGTTCCTGCAAAACTTATCACAGCTTGGATCATGGATGATAAAATATATAACTTTTTTGAAGGTTAATTTCTTTGTCATTTTGTTCACCCATAACTTATTTGCCCAACAAGGTGTTAACTACAAAGAGGCCAATAATTTTGATGTGGCTGTTACAACCGGTTATTTTTTACCCTACAAAATAACTGGTGTGACCGACACCTACCCCTTTTGGGGTCTGACTTTTGGCTTCCCCACATTGTTAAGTCAAATTGAGTTAATGGCTCTTCATGGCAGATCTAAGCAGGTCATTTTCTATAAGTACTCATTGGGATATCGGATAGACTTTTCTTTATATGATGCCATTCAAGGCTTTTTATCTATTGGCTACGAGGCCTCCACCTACAAAAGAGCTCCATCAACCAATAGAACTTATGACTTTGTTACGGAAAGCGGTTTATACACAGGCTTTGGTGCTCTGATACCAATAAAGGGAGATCTGTGTTTTCGTTCTGATTTTAAATTTTCTTTTAACCCTGGAAAAAGTCTTTATGTTGGACTTGGGTTTCATTATATTTTTTAATTGATAAGATCACAAAACAACAAGTTTTATGACTTAGTGTTGATCCAAATTTTCACGTTGTTATAGCCTAAAACCTTTAGTGCATAACTGACGGCTGCGGCTTCACTCAAATGAGAGCTTGTCACCACAATCGACTGACTGGGTTCGATTTTAATACCCTTGAGAGTTTTAATCATACTTTTTTTAGGCCTTCCGTAGGAATTATAAAAGTCCTTCCAAGGCATGTTGATCACCTTGTTATTTTTAATTTTTTCTTGAGAAAGGGGCAACTTAAAAGCAACAGATTCAAGTCTTGCATCAATCACCAAATCTTTGCCTTCAAGTTTTGATACAATTTGAGAGTCCAACATTTTTGACGTCCAAGGCCTTGCATTTTTAATAGGAGTCTTTTTAGTGGTTAACCCACTTTTAAAGTAAGAAAAATAAATGGTCTGTACATCATTCACCCCTAAAGAATCCAACAGCCAAGCAAGTGCTGCAAACTCTGCACTACTGCTATCTCCTACAATAATGTGACTTTTTTTAGGATGCACATTTTTTAAAGCCAGTTTTCTAGCTATTTTTTGTTCCGATATCAGTTTTTTTGAGCTTCGTGGCACCAGAAAGTCTTGCCAGCGAATGTAAATGGAGTCTTCCAGATGATACATACTGTAGTCGTAAAATGCTCGTGAATCCAACACCACCGAATCTTTAGAAATCACAATGGGTTGATCTAGTTTTTCAAATAATGGATGCGAGCTTTCATGCCTCTCACTGACTATTGTGGGAGGCAACTGACAGCTTGTTAAAAGTATTAAAAAAAGTACTGATAACTTTTTAATGATCATGCTTTTTGTGCTTCATTGTTGGAAATAAAATAATGTCTCGAATGCTTGGTTGCCCTGTTAGGATCATAACCAACCTTTCCACACCAAGCCCTACACCACCTGTTGGTGGCATGCCAGTGTCTATGGCGTGCATAAAGTCGTCATCCATAGGTTGAGCTTCTTCATCAACCATACGCTTGGACTCTTGCTCTTCCAGTCTTGCTATTTGGTCTTCAGGGTCGTTAAGCTCCGTATAAGCATTGCCGATTTCCATCCCTGCAGCAAAGGGCTCAAAGCGCTCCACTAAGCCTTTTTGAGTTCTATGAGATTTTGTCAGTGGTGAGATTTCCACCGGATGATCAATCACAAAAGTGGGATCCCACAGATGCTCTTCCGCTTTTAACTCGAAGGCCTCCATTATCATCTCACCTTTAGAGCTTGGCTTTTCCATGTCTGAACCAAGTTCTTTAAGTTTTTTGAAAAGCTCCTCTTCACTCATATCTGTTGGATCAAAGCCTGCGTACTCTTTCACACCTTCAATGACGGGCAAACGTCTCCAAGGGGTTGTAAAATCAATCTCTTTATCTAAGTACTGCACTTTTAATGAGCCATTGACCTTTTCCACCACATGACAAACCAGCTCTTCAAACTGCTGCATTTGATACTCATAATCAGTGTAAGCTTCGTAATACTCCATCATGGTGAACTCTGGGTTATGCGATCTGTCTATGCCTTCATTTCTAAAGTTTTTACCGATCTCGTAGACCTTTTCAAAACCACCAACGATGAGTCTTTTTAAATACAGCTCAGGGCTAATTTTCATATAAAGCTTCATATCTAAAGCTCTATGATGAGTGGAAAAAGGATAAGCGCTGGCCCCACCATAAACGGGCTGCAACACTGGAGTTTCCACTTCCAGAAAGCCTTTGTCGTCTAAAAACCCTCTAATGGATTTAATAATCTGAGATCTGGTTTTAAAAACCTCTCTTGATTCTGGATTCATAATTAAATCCATATGACGATGACGGTACTTTAATTCAATATCTGTAAGCCCATGGTACTTCTCAGGTAGTGGCTCTAAAGTTTTACAAAGAATTTGAAACTCTTTTGCCCAAACACTGATCTCACCTTTTCTGGTTTTAAACACATGACCTTTAATGCCAACAATGTCGCCAATGTCCACAAGCTTAAATTGTTTTTTCTGTTCTTCTTCCAACGAGGGTATTTGAACATAAATTTGCAAAGGGCCCGTTTCGTCTTGAATATTGAAAAAGGCGGCCTTTCCCATGTTTCTTTTTGTCATTAAACGACCGGCAACAACAAACTCACTGGCTTCATCTTTATCCCCAGGCTCTAAGGACTCATATTTAGATTGAATTTCAACCGCTTGATGGGTTTTATTAAAAGTGTGAGGGAATGGGTCTATTCCAGCCTCTTTTAATTCATGCAGCTTTTTTCTTTTTTCTGCACGTAGAGGGTTGTCTTTATGAGTTGTTGTTTGATTGTCTTTCATTTTAACCTCGCGACTTATTTATTTCCTACAAATACATCCATAACATCGTTTAACAAAGTCACAGCTTCGTCAAAGGGGCGTTGAAAAGCATTTCTCCCCATAATACTTCCAAAGGCACCACCGGCAGCAAGGCCTTTCACTTCTTCAAGAACATCTTCTTTGCCCTTAGCCGCGCCTCCGCTAAAGATCACAATACGTCGACCATTAAAAGCAGAATCAACCACATGCTTGGCACGATCGGCCATCTTTTCCACACGAATGCGTTGATCATTATAAACTTTTTTAGCCTCAGCTTGTTCAATGTGTGAAGTTGGTGGTTTGACTTTAATAATATGTGCTCCAAGTTGAGCAGCAATTTGAGCGGCATAAGCCACAACATCAATGGCAGTCTCTCCTTCTTTTGAAAGACTTGCCCCTCTTGGGTAGGACCAAATCACCACCGCTAGGCCTGCTTTTTTGGCCTCAGAGGCTGCCAAAGCAATCTCTTCATACATCATTTTGCGCTCACCACTGCCCGGATAAATGGTAAAACCAATTCCAGCACACCCGAGTCTTAAGGCATCATCAATGCTTGAAGTAAGGGCTGAAATAGGTGCTTCTTTGTTTGAAAATAAAGAGTCCGAGTTATTAATTTTTAAAATTAAAGGAATTTCTCCAGCAAATTCACGAGCCCCAGCTTCAATAAAGCCTAGAGGTGCAGCGTAAGCATTACAACCAGCTTCTACAGCCAGGCGAAAGTGATATAAAGGGTCGTAACCATCTGGATTTTTAGCAAAACTTCTGGCCGGCCCATGCTCAAACCCCTGATCCACGGGCAAAATTACCATTTTCCCTGTTCCAGCAAGTTTGCCATGATTGAGCATTCTGGCCAAGTTAGTTAGCACTCCTGGGTTGTCAGCGCCATACCAGCTTAATATTTCACGAACTCTTGGTGTCATTTCTTACCTCGTTACTTGTTAAATAGCTTAAAGCTTAATCATTTTAGAAAGTTAATTGATCATAAGGTTTAACATCTCCCCTCAAGCCCCGCCAAGCTATAACTTTGGGTGTTTAATTATTTTTAGCCTTCACAAAACTTCAAAATCTATGGCTTTGATTGAAGTTCTTCAGGGGGTCATGTATAACGGCCACTCAAAGGGAGATTATTATGAGTATAGACGTGTTTTACGAGTCAACACCCAACCCACAATCTATGAAGTTTGTGTACACTCAACAAATTGCCAATGAGTCCGCTCAGTTTCAATCACAGGCAGATGCGGCCAGATCTCCTCTTGCTCAAAAGCTTTTTGGATTTCCCTGGGCCAAAGAGGTCTTTATTGGCCCTTATTTTGTCACCATCACTAAACAAGAGTGGGTGGACTGGGAAATGATCGCCGACCCACTGGCTAATTTGCTCAAAGAGCACATTGAAAACGAAGAGCCGGTGTTTATTCAACTCGAAACTGCGAGCCCTACTCAGTCCAGCACTTATGATGTTAGTGAAGATGACTCCCCTATGGTGCAAAAAATCAAACATGTACTAAATACAGAAGTCCGCCCAGCTGTTGCTATGGATGGTGGCGATATTGTGTTTCAAGATTACAAAGATGGTGTTGTTTATTTAAATATGCTCGGAGCCTGCTCAGGATGTCCTAGCTCTACAATGACCCTAAAACAAGGCGTTGAATCACGATTGAGAGCCGTCGTGCCTGAGATCAAAGAAGTGGTTCAGGTATTATAAGTATCAAAAATAATACAATTTCTAAATAAAACTATATCTAATTTTCAAAAGAAACAGATTCACTTTATAAAATCCACCACCCCGATTAAGTTCACACAAAATTAACAAATATGAGGGGTTCATATCTATGGGTTTTTTAAAGTCCTTATTACCATTACTTTTTTTAAGTGCATTTTTAGTGAATTGTGGGGGCGGCAGTAGCGACGACCTTCCTGATCCATTTTTAAAGCTGTTATCAGTCTCACCGGTGGGAGACAACGTTCCTGTGAGCTCAACGTTCACATTAAACTTTGACGCTTCCATAAATCCAGACAGCCTTAAGATCAACCCTAACGCAGATATTTCCAATATATTAGATGAATTAGACATTGAGGTGGTCGAGCAAGAATCCGGAGACCCCATTCGCACAGGCATTACTTTAAAATCTCTTCAAGAGGCCAGCGGAATTATTGCTACTAAATATGACCCCGAGGTTGAAAGCAGCACGGTGTTGGTTGTTAAAAGCTATAAGTGGAACAATGGCAATATTGGCGAAGACCTTTTAATTGAAACTAGCTCTCATGGCCCTCTTGTTATTTTTTATTTAACCTCTTAAAGCCAACAATGTATTTTTACAAACAGCTATTGAGCTTGTGGGTGCAAACAACAATAAGGTGGGATTTACATTAAAGCTTGATGGCTCTAAAGTTACACTCACTCCCAAAGAGTATTTAAACTGGGAAAGTACTTATACATTAACCGTGAACAAATCCGTCGTGAGTACTAAAGGTTATAAGCTTGAAAAAGCCCCAACGGTGAGCTTTACCACTGAAGTGATGCCCGAGCCCAAGATTGACTGGGTGGATCCTATAGGCTCTCAAGCCAGTGTTTTAAAGCCGGTAATTTTTAAACCAAATTTTGATGTGATCGAAGACTCCCTTGAAGGCAATGTGAGTTTATTCAAAGTAAACCTTGATGGGACAAAAACAAATGTGGAAGGCACAGTGTCTTTTGATGAAGACTCCAATGAGGTGAGCTTTATCCCTAATGCTCTTGAGTACTCCACAAATTACCAGCTTGTGATAAAAGGTGGCAGTGATGGCATTCAAGGGATATTAAGACCTGCAGTTGTGTACCTAGCAAAGGACCATGAAAGCAGCTTTCAAACCTTAGCTCCTGGTGTGATCTCTAACTTCCCTGAAAATGGAAATACCGGTGTTCCCAACGAAGATCTTATTGTTGAGTTAGAACTTAACTTTTTTCCAACCACACAAAGTGTTAACTCCTCAACCGTTCAAATTATTGATACTGAAACAGAGTCGGTGGTTTCCAGCACTTATACTGTAGATATTAATTACATCTATGTGTTCCCACAAACTTTGAAATACAACCACAAGTACCGAGTGGTGATGACCCCTGATGTGCAATCCGACACTGGCACTAAAATGGCTCAAAACTATCAATTTGAGTTCACCACTTGGAAGCGACAAGTTCTATCATTTACCCCTAGTGATGGAGCTATTTCAGAGATTTTGAGACCTACAATTAGTGTAGAGTTTAACTTTGACGTAGACCCAAGCAGCATAGGCAGCTCAAGCTTTCAAGTCAGCACATCAAGAAACGAGCTCAGTGGCTTTCAAAGTATTCAAGGGGCTTATGGTTTTCCAAATGCTAGAACTGTGACTTTTACTCCAAGCCAACCGGCCGAGTACTTTACGTTCTTTCACGTGGTTTTAAACACCAATATTAAAGAACTTAACACCAACCAACCTATGGGTAAAACTGAAGACTTTAAATTTAGAACACTCAATAGAGACTTATCAGTTGTGAGTACTAGTCCTGCACAAGGAGCTGATGAAGTTTCAATAGATAATATTATTAGTGCTAGCTTCAACCTGCCTCTTGAAAATAACATTAGTTTTTTATCAAGCCCGGTTGAAGTGTATGAATCCTGCACTGGACAATACTTAGATGGCAGCATTTCTATTAGCGACAATAAGGTGTTTTTTGTACCAGAATTGTTTTTTGCCTCAGGCTGTAAATACACCGTAACTCTTAGCAAAGATATTATTGGACTTAATAACGAACAGCAAACCACTGTGAGCGAGTACAGTTGGAGTTTTTCTACCGACAGCTTAAAGCCATTAAACTTTGCAGCAGACTATATAGGTAGCTCTGATGTAACACATGTAACTACATCAATAGAAATTGATTTTAACCACTCACTAGTAAGCTCTAGTTTTAGATCTAATGATGTCTCAATCACCGAAGCTGATGAGTACTACTCAAGCTCTAAAGACTTTGACTATTATATCAATGGCTCAAAACTTATCATTACACCTTATGGTTTAGATTACGGCACCAGATATACAATCACAGTCAAAGACAGCGCCAACCTTAAAGGTCTTGACGGGGTAGAGCTAACTTCTGATTACAGTTTTACTTTTAAAACTGAGCCTATTCCTGTTATTGTGACTGACTACAGCCCCACAGGTAACTACACCTATGTGGATGAAGACATTTATGTCTACTTTAACCTTTATACTTATGAAGACGGTTTTCCAGATTATAAAACCTACTTCTCAAGCTATGATGATGACACTCAAGTAAAAATTGAAGTGGATTCTAAATGGTTTGGTTATGTGCCTTCATTTTCAGACTATGCTTCATCAAACTACATTCGCTTAAGTCACTCATCTGACTTTGACTACGACGAGACCTACGAAGTGGATATCACAATTTATTACCCAGATCTTGATGGCACCATCTACGAATACGACTACTACGCCTTTGATTTTACGACAGAACTTGAACCAGTCGTTGATGAGTTTAGTGCTACAAGTAAAAACACCTTCTCGTTAAATCATAGTCCTTGTGATAAAAAAGTGGCTTTTTGTCGAGCGAAAGGCCCTCAAGTAAAGGCTCTTTCAAAAAAGAAATCAAAACCTGTTGTCACAAGTTCAGAAGAGCCTCAAGAGCCAAAAAAGGCTCCTATGAAAAGAGTCATTTTAGACAACTAAAGTTCTATTGAGGTGGAGGCAATTGTGTCTCCCCCCTCAGAGCTTGGAAGTTTTAATTCTAAATTCACTTTGCCAGATTCTAGTTTTACTGAGTCTGGCATTTTTATTTGATACTTTGCCGTTCTTTTATTGGTGTATACTGAAACACCATTGACTCGAGAGATTAAATACTTTTTATCATCTTTTTGATAATACATCCTAAAATTGCCATGAATAAAATTATCGGAATCATTGAGTATATCAACTGTGAACTCTGGCTTTTCACCTTTTTTAATTTTTAGGTTTTGAAGCTTTAGTGTTTTCTCATAATCATAGTTTTTTTTATTTTTAACAATTACAGGAATGGCCACAGCCACTTTTGCTTTAAGGCTCATTTGTGTTTTATTATCATCGCTGGAATTAGTTGTTTTTGGAACTTCATCTGAGGGGCGAAAATACAAATGTGTTCTAAGGTCTGCTTCTGGAATGGCACCTGGGTTTCGAAGTAAGATTCTCACAACTTGTTCTTTAAAAGGCTCAAGGGTGACTTTTTTAGGAGAAAAACGAATGTATTTATGGGCCGAGCGATCAGCCTCCTCTGGTGTTAATGTTGGAGTCATTGATCCATCTTCAGACATTCTATAAAACATGGTGGATATTCTGTAAGTTTCCGGTCGATCACCTCTATGTTCAATCGTGACTTGAGCCACTCTCTCTCCACCACTTAAGATCACTCTTGTGGGGTGAATTTGAAGTGAGGCATTAGCAAAAGAAAGGCCGAGTAAAAATGCGAGTATTGTCATAGTTATTGCTCCCCTTTAAAAAACAACTTCAACAGTAAATGTGGCTGAATAAAAGCCTGTGGTTAAATTTTTTTGTATAGCTTCCCTGGTGGCTCCAACATATAAATATTGTTCGCCACTTGGGTTTAAAAAACCATTGTTACCCTCTGCGGGAAAAGAAATAATGTTATCCACTTTTATACTTTTTCCAGTTCCAGAAGAATGGTCCATGGTGAACCTTCTAGGCAAAATGATGGAATAAGCCGTGTTGGCAGGACCTGTTACAAGAAAGCTTGCATTTTCAGCCGTTTCAAAACCATTGGGAGGAACTGTTTTAGCCGGACCATCCTGAGGGACAACTCCAAAATCTAGATCTGAGATTTTGGTCACAGCCAGCTGACCGTAAGCCTTAAAACTTGTTAACAAAATTAATAGAACAAACCATCTCATGTTAATAATCTTAACATAAAAAAAGACCCGCACAATGCGGGTCTTAATAAAACTTTAAGAATTTAGCTCAATGTTTAGTAAACAACATCTACTGTAAAAGTAGCTGTGTATGATCCGGCCACTTGAGAAGCTCCCAGTGCATCACGAGTTGCACCTACGAAAAGGTCTTGTTGACCAGAACCATCTAAAAGTCCATTGGCACCCGCGGCAGGAGTTGAAGCAAATGTGTTAACACCAATTGTTTCGTTGGCACCACCACCACCAGTGGTCATAGTTACAACACCGTCTGCAGGAAGAGTGATTGTATAGGCCGTGTTAGCCTCACCTGCTACAAGAAAACTAGCATTTTCAGCATCTTCTGCAGCACCTGGAGCTACAGTTTTTGCCGCATCACCAGCAGCAGCTGTACCAAAATCCAAGTCAGAAACCTGAGTGATTGTTAGAGCTGCAAGAACTTGTTGTAAAGCCTGAGCTGTTGTCGAAGCTGCAAACGAGTTTTGCGAAATTAAATATGAAGCTGCTAATGCAATTGTTGCAGCCATATATCGTTTTTTTAACATTGTTGCCTCCTTTAAGGGACTGTTTTACATTCAAACTTTGATTCGGAAAGTTTTAATAAAATGTTAAGATATTCTAAGTTTTTTTCTTAATATTTTTTAACTAAACTGGCCCATTTTAAGACTATCTAGGCTTAAGACGAAAGATCAGCTGATCAAATAAATCATCTGTGTTTTTAAATGAGGCACTAATAAACTCAGGCTCAGAGATATAAGACTTACTAGTTAAATAGTCTGGGTCGATATAAAACTTATAGTCCTGTTTTTTAAGTCTTTGGAATAAAACATAACCTTCACTGTCTGTTCTTACAGAGTTCACCTTATTACCTTCAGAATCTTCTACAATAATTGGCACTGCAGACTTTCCATTTTCACTTTCAACCACCAAGGCTTCAATCTCATAGAGGTCCTGCACAATAAAGTCGTAGTGGTAAGGCTCACCACTGATCAGTTTGAACTTAACACCTTCTTCTACGGGGAATTGGTCTAAGCTTTTGAGACTCGCCTGTTTAAAACTAAAGTCAACATCATGGAATGTTGGGAGGTTACTAAAGTAAACCAAACCATCTTTATTAGTTTTAGAAGATTGGTTCATTTGTATCCAGTTGATCTCAGCATTTTTAATAGCCTCATCTTTTTTATCGAATTTATTGTTTGCATTTTTATCATGATAAACAAAAAACGAAGCGTTGCCTCGATTGGTTTGGTTCTCTCCAGTTACAAACAATGCACTTGGTTTAGGCGAGTACCCTAAACCATAAAATAGATTTAGAGAAACTCTATGCTCTTTATAAAGCTCATCATATATATAACTAAGACCTAAATTGATTTTCTTAAAAAGTTTTTGTAACCCAAATGAGTAAGTATGACTGTCT
Source organism: Bdellovibrionales bacterium (assembly GCA_022450595.1). Classification (GTDB taxonomy): domain Bacteria; phylum Bdellovibrionota; class Bdellovibrionia; order Bdellovibrionales; family UBA1609; genus JAKUPT01. Next base: position 2,539 of record JAKUPT010000065.1, on the reverse strand, counting down.
TTAAAGTAACTATACGTGTCTGACAGATCAAATAGACTCCTGTAGCCTAACCTTTTTTGGTACCTTAAGCTCAATGTAGAGGATTGCCCAGATTGCTCTGTGTATTCCGATGTCAGCCTTTGACTGCCCTGTTGGTATTCTACGATATAAGTGTCCTGCTTTTCAGAATTTAAAAAGTTCTTTAAAAAACTAAAATATACACGACCCAACCTAAAAGAAAGCCTTTGACTGAGATTGTCTGTTGATAATGCTTTTTCATATTCTTTTTTTTCATAAGTTGAAATCAAATTAATGCCAGAAAATATGTTAAAGCTTAAGTTAGCTTTATACTCGGCCTTTTGATCGGTAAAATTTGGATTTAAATTACTAGAACTGTAGTTATCTAATTGGGCGGCGGAAATGTTCCAATAGGTTTCCCAGAAATTAAAACTTGTTGCTAGTTGATGAGCTGTCCCTTGATTTGATGTGTTTTGAGCAAAGTTATAATTCATTAACAAAGGACCTAAATAGCCACTTCCCCCAACCAGCGCATAGCTTTGATCTTTTTCATGCAAATAGTAATTTGAATAAGCGCCTCTCAATGTCAGGTTATTCCACAGGCCATATTCTGATTGTAAAATCAAATTTTGCTCATCTGTTGCATCACTTTTTATAACACTGACAACAGACTGACTTTTGCCTTTTTTAATTAAGTTTTGTCCGACATTTATACTTCTAAACTCAACTTGCTTTTGTCCTTGCGGTCCATAGTAAACAAACTTAACTCGGTTGTTTCCATAAAAAATGGGTACTTCTTCAAATAAGTAACGTCCACTTGGTCCAACAACAGTTCTTTGAATGAGGGTCTCGTTCATATAAAGCTCCACCTCCCAGTTGGGAGGTAAAGTGCCTTCAAAGTTTTGTGTGGTGTATTCGTAGGTTGAATAAAAAGGGTAACTGGAATAAGACAACCCCTGTCCTCGACCTCCCCCTCCAATTAAGTTCAGAGGCTGAGTATAGATGTCTCCCAACTGGGTGTGTAAGTACTCTTCTTTATCATTCACAGATTTCCAACTCAGTCTAATATTGCTTTGCTCAAAAACTTTGTCTTCTCCCACAGTGTTGATATGAAGTTGACCTTTTAAAAGTTGTGCATCAACTTGGGTTTGGTGTGAGAGTAAAACATCTTCATTGGAGCCATTTGATTTTGTGCCTTGAAGCGAGAGATTTTGATCTACAACAAAACCTCCAAAGTTTTTAGGCTTTTGCTGATACAGCTTAAAGCCGGTGTCGAATTTTTTACGACTTGATTTTTTAAATTTGTAGTCTTTATCTCTCAGCATACGATCATAAATAGGGATTCCTTTTTTAGCCACAAATTCAATAATTGATTTATAGGGGTATATCTTTATATCTACCCCCAACCACATCTGAAGATAAGAAGACTCTACATAAATATCATCCTCATAAAGCTTTGCCATATGACACGGATAGGGACCCTTTTCTTCATCAACACTCACAGAACAACTCTCTAGTTCTAAAAACAATCTTTTGTTTAGACGAGAGCCTTTTGCAATTTTTTCTTTGGTAAAAACCGTAATATCAAAACCTAAAAGTGCTGCAGTAGCCTCTAAGGGTAAGTACCAATTTCGATCTAAATCATAGGCAATATAGACATCGCTGAGCACGGCTCCAGTATTTAGTCTTGCAATTAGTAAACGTTCATTTTCAGAGTTTAAAGAGACATCAAAGGCACTGGAGTGAGCAGTAGCTACAAATAAAAATATCCATAAAAAGGACTTCATACTCCCCCCATGAATTAACTCTAACCTTAAGAAAATGTTAAGGCAATTACACCTCTTTAGAATACAGACTTGAGATTATTAATTTTTTACAAAGATCCCAGACTAAAGGCGAATCCTCTGAAATCCTGCCGATAATATTGTATGGGTAGTACGTATGTTGGAGTTAGATTTGTTATGAAATATCTTTTTTTAATTATGCTTTTCAACTCTCATTATGCCATGGCTGAATCGGCCACAGCACAAGCTTTAATGGAAGTGATTAAGCCTTTACAAATTCAAACGCTTTCAAATTTAGTCTTTCCTCAAGCCACAACGGGCGCTTCAGCATTTACAATTTCTCCCGGTGATTCTGACAATGAGAACAATGCCAGTTTCTCAGCCTCTGGAGAGCCCGACACCTCCTATGTGATTTCCCATCCTGACACAGTGGTTATGACCACAGGCACGGGCTCTGAAAATGAGACCATCACTATCTCTTCGATTCAAACCAACCCATCAAAAGGAGCCAATGGATTGTTTGATGCCAGTGGCACACAAATGATCTACCTTGGGGCCTCTCGCCCTAGTCTAAGCCCAGATCAAGTACAAGGTGAATATCAAGGACAAATCACAGTTGAAATCGTCTACTAGCTTTGAAGATATGTGGTTATTAAAGTTTCTACAAAAAAAATATCTATATTGTGTTGTTTTGATACGATTATGTCCCTACTTAATTCTCCAGCGAAAATGTCCCTTGATGTAGACTTAGGTCCTTC
>JAKUPT010000064.1 GCA_022450595.1 Bdellovibrionales bacterium | reverse complement strand
ATGAAAAGGGCTGAGTGGTTGTGGCATTAGGTGCTGTATTTTCGTTTTTGTACCAAAAAGCAATGGTGAAGCTGGTTGGAAAATCAATATTTCCTGTAGATGCATAGTCATCCACACCATCAAATTGTAGAGCTTGATTTAGTTGACCGTCAACATAGCTCATTGTGTTGTCGGTCCCTCCATCCACTGTTGTCATCGAGTTATCCGATAAAGACAAATCAGACAGAGTTGTGCCGTCGGCAACAGTTCCCAACGTTCCATTACCGCTCCATAAACCAATTAAGTTGGAATTAAATAATGCATCACCATCTTGTAGCTCTCTTTGTGATTCTGTGTATGCCATCATACTTATCGAGTTAGATCCAGTGCTCTGTGTTCTTAAAAAAGAGCCATAGTTAAAGTCAGATTGTAAAATATCAGATAAAACCAAAGACTCCGACTCAAAAGCCCCAATGTCCCATCCACTTCCTAGTCCACGCTGAACTTGTGTTATATCTACAGAAGATTTTAAATAACCATCAGTTGTAAGTTCAGCGCCTTGATCTATGGCCTCTAAGTCATTTGTTCTGTGCAATGCAAAGTTGGCCTCAAGGGGATTTTGAAAGCTTAGTGTGACATTACTAAAAGCTGCTCCATTAGGTGAAGTGGCATCTGAGGTGATGTTGCTTTCAGAAGTGCTACACCCACATGTTTGAATATCTGTTGTATTGTTAGAAAAAATATTATTTTTTAAAACAAAGTTCGCACTACCAGCATTATCTAAGCCTTCGTTTAAACCATAGACGGTGTTGTGATAAATGGCCGCATCAAAAGCTGTTGCAGAACTGCTATATATACCAACGGACATGCTGTTATCACCGTAAATCACATTGTTATAAACATAAAATTTTCCAGCCACATCAGAGTTTAAGTCAATAGCGGCTCTTTGGCTTGCCCCTGCAGAAGCAAGCTTAATGATGTTGTTGGAAAGTTCTAATTCTTCACTGCCAGAGGCCGCCTGAAGAACTGTTTCTTGCCCCACAAGGGTTAATCCCTCAATCACAGTGTATTTGGTGTTAATCACAAAGATGTTATTTAATAAATCGGTGTTGTCGACTAAGACTTTACTTGCATCAAAATAACCATTGTGTCTTTGAGGAGCTCCAACCTCTTCCGGTAAGTAAGGAGTATATATACGGATATAGCGATGATCATCTGTAACCCAGCCAGTGTTAATAATACTTTCTTCTGATATTGAAGTGTCCATATAAACAGCAACATTAAGCTGCTCATTGCTGGTGACTAAATCTTTACCCCCACTGTAAGAGTCAAAGTCTGCCTTGGCGGCACCGATGAGTGATGTCAAAACTGAATTTTCGGTTCCTCCACTGACACTATCTACGGCTCCACCAACAGAGGTATATGCTCTTACAATCGCCCAATTGGTGCCACTATAAGTGCTGGATAAAATTTCACCATTAGCGGCTCTCACTTCAAATTCCGTGCTAGAAAGCCTTTTATAAAAAAAAGCCAGATCATCCCCAGTGTTTATTGAGGCACTGGAGTTACTATCCCAAACAATCACATCACCAACACCGATGTTATCAGGGACGGCTCCAGAAAAGCTCACACTACTTTCAGAGAAAGTGACAGATTCATTTTTACCGGCGCAACCCGTAATAGTGCTTCCACAGTAAAGTGGCGCTGTATTATTGCCTCCTACAGACCTGTAAATTTTCTGTGAAATATTAAAGGCATCACTGATGGCATGGGTTGCAACTCCCGATGAAGCTCTTAGCTTAAAACTCAGTCCTTTTTTTGTAAGGGAGATATTGTTAAATATGGCCACTCCGCTCTCAGCATTGACTGTGATATTGCCACTGATTTGTGAGTCCCCCGCAGGATCCTCTTCAATACTTAAAGTTATTGGACCATTAAAATTTAAAATTCTTTCATCATTTTTATCGACAATTTCCACACTAAAAGAGTTTTTGAGTTTAGTGTCCGTCACTCCATGGGTAGGTTGAGAAACAAAATTTAACTTTGACCCTTCCGGGGCAATCGTTAAAAAATCATCTTGTCCATTGCTGTCGAATTGACTTGTACAACCAGTAATAACAACAGCAAATAAAAGAACTAAAAAACGCACCACTATACACTGTCTCCTTACATATAATTATCGGATTTTACTCAGGAAATGTTCATATTTAAGAGTTAATTTCATAAATTTATATCAATTTGATTCATAGATAATAAGCTTCAAATTGAAGGACTCTAAGTGAGTTTTAAAATCATATATATTTTTTATGCATAAAATTACAAACGTACTTTGAAAACGTTTTTTTGGATTTTAAACGTTCTGACAGATATCATAAGTTTATAAAAGAATTTTTCTAAACGTGATATTGATTCTAGGCTCTAGAGGAATTTTAAGTTTCGGAATTTCATGTTTCCAATGTTTTTGCGTGTCGCCACTCATGATAAGAAGGCTTCCCGGGGATAAATTTAACTTGATCTTTTCTTTGCTCGCTTTATGACGAAAAATAAAGGGCCTTTCAGCACCCAAACTTAGAGAGGCAATTATGGGTTTGTCACCTAACTCTTTTTCATCGTCACTGTGAGCTCCCATACTATCGTTTTCATTTCTATATAAGTTTAAAAGGGCGGAATTAAAGTTGTTTTCCGTATAGCTTTCTATTTTTTGTTTAATACTTAAAACTGTTGTCGTCCACGGGGTTGGCTCAAAAACTGTGCCTGAATACTTATAACTGCATCCATCATCACCCATCCAACACATTAACCTTGGTTGAAGTATCTTTTTACCAAATAGCTGAATGGAGCGCTCACTCCAAGGGATTTCATTCATTAAAAGTTTTTGTAATTGTGCTGCTATATCAGATTCATAAAAGCTTTCAATAAGGCGGGCTTGCCCATGATTGTCGAAAATATTTGAGTCACTCATTCTTTATACTATACACCAACAGGCCAAGTCTCTGGTAGTCTTCCTGGTTGAATTTCTGTCGGTAAACGTCTGAGAGCAGATGTGGAATCCACATAAACAAAGGCATCATAGCGATTAGAAAGCTGGGTTGGAACATAGTTGCGTTCTCCTCTTTCATAGGAGCTTTGATACACAACACCTATAGCTCTATGGTCATGGGTAAACTTTAGAGCCTCAGCTTGATCAAGGAGTACAAAATATTCGTTAGTCTTTAGTTTTTCAGCTGCGCGGTGAAAGTAATCTTCATAGGAATGCTTTTTAGCCGCTGGAATTTTCATAATTTCTGGCTCAGCCCCCCAAGCCTGGGCGGCCAAGACTTCACCTTGGTAAGTGCCAAAACCCACCAATGACACCTTCTCCATACCATATCTTTCACGGGCAAGGCCTCCTAAGTTGATATTGCCCTGTTTGACCATATCTGTGGCATGATAGTCACCGATGTGAGTGTTGTGAGCCCAAACAATCGCCTTAGCTCCTTCACCATAATAATTAAATAACTGATCAAGGCTTTCCATCATATGCTGATCTCTGATATTCCAGGAGTTATCCTCTGAATTTACAACGGCACGGTAATATTTTTCTGCCGCTCGTATCACACGAGCGTTTTGCTGCATATCAAAAAGCTCAAATGCCTCAAGTTCTGAGCTCTGTGTATTTAATCTTAATATCCTTCTTAAATTTTGAACAATTTCTTTTTCACAACCTTTTGGCCACTTCATTAAAGACTTGGCATACTGATATTCATCGCGATTAAAAAATTCAAAACAAGAGTAAGCCTCTTCAATGCTGTGTTTAAGACTTGAATCCAATCTTCCTGCATAGTGCTTTATGCGATCTAAGGACTCAAACAAAGAATAAACATCTAAACCATAAAACCCTACACCTCGCCCTTTAAGCCATTCAATGAACTCAGCGGTTTGTGTGTTAGCCCACATCCAAGTGGGCCACCTTTTAAAATTCATCATAATAGACTCAGCCGTGTTTCCGGTGTCTCTAAGTTGAATATAATTATTTAAACTGGCGCATTCCGGCCAATTGCCCTCTACAGCAATAAAATTAAAATTGTAGTCCTCAATCAGTTTTTGGCTAAGTTGTTTTCTTATTCTATAAAACTCTTCCGTGCCATGGGTGGCTTCTCCAAACATCACAACTTTGGATTTACTGACTTTATCGAGCAATAATTTTACATCTTTAGAGTTTTGCAAAGGCCATGAGTCTTCAATGATTTCAGCGACAATTTCATTCTGGGGATTAAAATTAATATTAATATAGTTTTTATTCATGGTTTTTAAAAACCAATTACAGGAATAATCAATCACTTCATCTAAACAACCAGGTTCTTCAAAAAGATGTCCAGCATTTTCAATGATGACCAGTTTGCAAAAATTTAATTGCAGTTGTGACTGTTGATTGATTTCTAATACATCTTTATCCTTAGCCCCTACAATTAAGAGTACCGAGGCATGTATTTTGCTCAAATCACTGGTGGCCATATCAGTGCGTCCCCCGCGGCAAATAACAGATGATATTTTATCATCATGAGCGGCACAATTTAACGCCGCCGCAGCGCCCGTGCTGGCTCCAAAGTAAGAAATGGGTAAAGCTTTAAGTTCTTTGTTTTTTCGCACCCAATCAGTAGCTATTTGCAAACGTTTGGTTAGCAAATCTATATCAAACACATTTGCTCTTATATGTGATTCATTTTTTGTCAACAGATCAAAAAGTAAAGTCGCAAAACCTAACTCATTTAAAGCTCTGGCCACTTTTTGATTTCTTACACTTTTATGGGTGCTACCACTTCCATGGGCAAAAATGATTACACCTTTCGCTTTGCTTGGGATGTAGAGCTCACCATTTAAATCCTCATAATCTAAAGGAATCTTTATTGTCATAGATTTACTTGCGTTCCCATTAACACCAGAGAGAGTGTTGATCACCTCTTCATCTGAAACTTGCTCAAAGTTTTGATACCACTGTCCAACTGAAACAAAGGGCTCAGGTGTATTTAGTATAAACAGCTTATCAAGATCGTGTTTTAAAAGGCTTACTGCCTGTTTAGAGGCCACAGGCACGGCCATGGTAATAGACTTTACTTTTTTATTTCTTAAAAAAGTAATTGCCGCATGCATTGTAAGACCTGTTGCCAACCCATCATCAACTAATATGATATGTTTGTTTTTTAAGGATACAGGCTTTTTATCGACTCTCCATAGTTTAGACTTTTGGTTAATTTCATCTCTGACAAAAAAAGCCAAATCATTTTTTCTTTTATCACCAATAGAGTAATACTGAGTACTTTTATCATTCCAAATGGGCTCTTCACTTTCGGCCAAAGCGCCAATTGCAAACTCTGGATTTTCTGGAAGTGTGATTTTTTTTACTAGCAAAATATCTAGTGGTAATTTTAATTGCTTAGCAATAACGTCACCTACAGGCACTCCCCCTTTAGGTAGAGTCAAAACGACTGTATTGAAGGGGTTATAATCCTTTTCTAAAAGATCTGCTAAGAGTTTGCCTGCGTGTTTTCTATCTTTAATGAGTGACATATAGCTATCTCAAATCTGAAGATACTCTTTAGTTGGCATTCTCACACCTCGCTCTTTGAGTATTTGACTGCCAGTTAATCTTGTTAAATTATAAGTTTCTTCACCAACAAGAGATAAAATATCATCGGCGCTGACTATGCCATAAAGAGATCCATCATCATTGACAACGGGTAAGCGCTTAACGGCGTTTTCCAACATAATTTTTGCCGCAACGTAAATACCATCAGTGTATTTAATCGTTACTGGATAACTTTGCATGATCAATTCAACTTTGATGTCTTGTGGCTTTTCGCTTGAAGACATACACAAGGCAATGTCTCTATCGGTTATAATTCCTGATGGAAACTCTTTATTATTATAAACGTTTGTGACAATTAGACTTCCAACATGAAAATCACTCATTTTTTGAGCGGCTTGTTTAAGTGTTGAGTCTTTTGAAATGGATACAGCGTCTGTTTGGCAAATTTCTTTTATAGACATAGTATAACTCCTTTTATTTAAGTTTGTTTGAATTTACCAAAGATTAATAAATATAGATTTTTAAAGTTATTATTATTTTGTGTAAAATTTGATACAAATTTTTAAGCAAATAGTTTTTAATTATTGATTAAAACAAGAAGTTTTTACATTTTATTTTGAAGCCGAATGTGTCGAATTTTAAACATAATAATGACATACCTAAGATGAGTAAACTCCCAATTATAGTTACAAATCATAGTCCCACACAGATAAGGAGTTATGAATATGTATGCATTTAAACACTTAGGATTAATCTTAACATTAAGTCTATTTATAATTAGTTGTTCAGATGATAAAAGCGACCCCCCACAAACAACTTCACAGCAAAGTGACACTAATAACCAGCAAAAAGACAATGCCTCTTCACAACAAAGTGAAAACACTGAAGCCGCAGAAAAAACAGATCAAACACTGATACAAAAATCAGCTGACGAAATTGCAAATGAAATAGTGGCACGTGCTGAAGGCAAGGATAATAATGAATCAAAAAAACAAGCATTAGAAGACTTAGAAAATGAATTTGAAACAAATATAAACGAAATTACCCAGCGAATGAAAGAACGCAAACAACAAATTGAGGAATATTTAGAAGGTAAATTAGCTGGACTTTTAGATCTGTCTATTCAAGATCCTGAAACACTAACTGAAGATGAAATAATAAAAAAATATATCAGTCTTACAATTCCCGAGGCGCCTTTGCATACTGATGAAGGCATTAAAGCATTATCAAAAAATCACTTAAAAGACTTCTTTATGAATCAAGTCCTTGGAAAGGAAATTTCAAAAGATCAAATACAAATAGATTTACATATCAAAAAAGTAACTCAATCTCCAGACTCTTTAGCAAAAGATAATAATCTAGCTCCAAATTCAAGACAAGCCTATAAGAAACTGTCTGAATCAGATGATAATAATCCTATAGTTTTAAGCAACAATAGCTCTAATGAAACTTTTAGCTTTAAAGCCATAAATGCCGTAAGTGGTATAAAGAGCCAAACTAATGGCGAGGTTACTGTTAAAATAAATTTAAAAGACGATGCTCGTCTTGAATTTAAAAATATAAATATATTTATTGCCGAGTCTAAAAATTTATTAATTGCAGAGTCAAATGAATTCCTTCATCCTGCACTTTTACAGGTTTTCACTGTTGAGTACAATCCTGACAATGTTGTTGTTGAACATTACCCTTCCAAGAGTACAACTCAAAAATATGTTTTTAACACCGATAAAATCAATTCAATAAAAGACTACTCATTCAAGCATCACGGTGTTTTTGTAGCTCAAAACCAATCAATACTAGCTAATCAACAAAAACCTGTAGCTAAGCATCCTCAGGCCTATGACCCAAGTCTTCCTTCTGCAGACACAACAATCTACACAAAAATTAAAACCACAATAACAAGCTGGTTTAAAGAAGATCACATACCAAGAATGAATATCGTTGAAGACGAAATTAAAAGTTTACAAAATGCTTACCTTGAATATAGAGATTCCTACCTAACAGGTGTTAAAAATAAACTAAATTCGATCAAAGAGCTTTCCAGCATTGAAGACAAAAACGAACAATTACTGGAAAAAATTAAATCGGGAGTTAGTGAAGACCTTAGTCAACTTCGCATAGCCACAGAAAATAGATATGATAAATTAATTCAAGCAATAAATGAAAATTTCGAAAGTATGGAAAACTACACAGATGAAATAAAAGCTGAAAAGCAAAAGTTTATATCTATGTTACAAAAAGAAAAAAATAAACGTCAAAGTCAAATAGAGGAGCAACTTAACTCACTCCAAAACCAAATCACTACATCTGAGCTTTACCAACAGCAGAAAAAAAGCATTGATAATGTTTTTGAAAAAATTAGCAATGCCTTCAAACCAGAAGATCATAGAGAGGAAAAACAGACTCAATAATAATTAACAACATTATTTCTTTCTCAGGACCGGTCTTATATATAGAGCTGATTAAATCTTTCACAGCTCTATATATAGATTTCAATTTTATAAATTCAGATTTAAAAAAATATCTATTTCTGAGATTTTATCTCCATGATGAGGTTAATTAATATGATTAGATGTGTGTTTTTTATAGTTTTATTTTTCACTACAGTTGGTTTTGCGAAAGAATATAGGCATGCTAATATAGCAAAAAAATTATGTCATTATCAAGAAATCACAGACATGGACAATAAACTCGGACAAGAAAATAAAAACTTTGTACTAGCTTACGACTGTTATACTTCTATTATTCACAAAAATATTTTAGATCATGAAGTTTATGCACGTATTCAACAGTATTCACAGATTTGTCTTGTCAATCAAACCATAAAAATCTCACAACAAACGCGATCAGATGAATTGTTTAAAAAAAGCTACACTGAGTGCTTCTTGCCATCTTTATATTGAATTAATAAAATTCTGTGAATTACAGATCTAGTGCTTTTTAACTTAAATTATAATTTAGAAATTAAACAAATCATGGAGCAATGGCATATATACCTTGGATATTTTGTGATTTTATGATGTGATTTTAGATAGCAAAGGAGCTTCACATCAGAATGTCTAATAATAAGTCCTTTTTTGTGCCGATAATCATAACCATTAATGTAATTGTTTATTTGATGTGGACTGTATTTCAAACCTCATTTCCACCTAACTTTATGATGAATAACTTTACTGTTAGTTGGAATGCTTTGCTTGAGGGAAGATATTGGACACTCTTATCCTCAGCCTTTTCCCATGAAATGTTATTTCATATTTTTATTAATATGTTTGTACTTAATAGCTTTGGCTCTTTACTTGAACGTGTTTTAGGCTCTACATCATTTATAAGGTTCTACATACTGGCGTCTGTTTTAAGCTCTCTTTCACATAGTGTTGTGTCAGCCTATTTAATTAACGATCCATCAATAGCAGCCTTGGGCGCTTCTGGAGCGGTCGCTGGAGTTATTTTAGTTTTTTCACTACTTTTTCCGAGAGAAAAGATTTTGTTATTTGGAATTATACCACTGCCAGCATTATTTGGCGCACTTGCTTTTATCGCCCTAGATTTATGGGGGCTCGTCTCGCAAACAAAAGGCGGAGGACTCCCCATTGGTCATGGTGCTCACCTGGGAGGGGCTTTCACGGGAATAGTTTATTACTTTTTAGTGCTAAGACCAAAATTTAAAAATCAAATTTCTTTTTAAGTCTATAATACATTTGATTGTTGACTAAGCTGCAATAAAGAAATTTTTTACAGCTTTAATGGCTATAAAAAGGCTCAATATGGTGTTGAAAAAAGAGAACTTCGTCTCCATATTTTGAAGCTACAAAGGGTGTGTCTAATTGCAACTCTCCAATTTTAATCAGACGTTGGCTCTCAGGTAACTCTTTCGCATAGATTTCATAGAGCACATTTCCCGCACGCATAGATTCAAGAGTTATTCTAAAATCATTGTAGCACGAAAACTTTATAGATTTTGAATATTCTGAAGGTTTTAAAACAATCTGATAAGGTGATTTTGATGGCCCTCGAGTGTTGACTCTTCCAAAGTGTTTTACAGACAATGTGGTTGCCTTTCCGTCAGGATCTTGTGACTTTGCAACCTCTTCAAAAGCAAATGCCGCAATTCCTAAAAAAAGTCCTGTATCTGGGATTACATTTGAGAAATTATGAAAAAATGGGTCACAAGATTTTACATTTGTTGTTAGCGATTTCATCACAGCTACATTTACCGAGGGAGCACCATCAACAAAAAACTTTAAACCCATACCTGGATTAAAATTTATTGGGTCTGCCAGTGAAATCCTCGCAAGCCCAAGTGACTCTTGGTTAAAGATGCCTGTATAAACAGTATCGGTATCAGGCACAAACCTGACAAGCGCAACAGCTCCTCTGGCATGAATCACCTTTGGACGATATTTTTTTTCTCCGTTTTTAGTTAAATGATAAGGGAGCTCATCGCTAAAAGTTGTAAATGTTTTTTCTAAAAAATCAAATGAAGTTAATCTAAAGACCACTAAGTCACGTGCTGCAGACCACAGAGTATGCTCTGGGTATTCACCGGAATATCGTGTGTTATTAATTTTATGCCATAAAATTTCACGTTTTGTTTCAGCAGCAAAAGACTGATAATTTTCTGGAAGAGTAGCATAACTGTAACCTGCTGATGCAATGATTAACAACATTAAAATAATAACTTTCATAGGCCCCTCCAGAGAATCATGTCGTTAACATAAAACTAAGAAAAGTACCTGTCATCATTTGATTTAATTTTATGACTAATATATTAAATAAAAAAGTTAAGCCTTAAATTCTTTAGATAAAACATTCTGAGTTATGTCTTACTTGCTAATGCATTCATTTTTTCAATCAATTCTTTGCATTTGTTTCTTTTAAAGGCGTAGGAAGTGTTTTTATTGTTTTGATATATTTTCCCACTCAGAATACATAGCTTGGTGCTTTTAACTCTCCCACCATAATCCATAGCTTGTTTGAACTGATTTAAACAACGAGATTGATCTAAATCATACAGCCTTTTGCGTACATACTTAATACTACCTTCTGATGGCGCTACGCAAAGGTCTGCCACAGTATTTGGCTTTTTATCTAATTCATTCGTTAGGGCATGAAAAGATAGAGAAAGACTGTGTAAATGGTCGTTTTTAGGATGACATTCCATAAACTCTGATTGATAAGTCGAAATCCCCGTTAAAAGCTCGGGGACCTGACACTTTTCAATCACATCCGCACATGAGCTATATGAGGCTGGAATGGGTTTTTTTATTAAATGAGAGATTAAAGCTTCAGCAACATCCGGTCTTAACAGCTCTCTGACCTCTGTTTCAAATCTCTTTATCTCATTTGACAGCTCGCTATCAATAGGGTTTTGGCCCTTTATAGTTTTTTCCACTGACTCATTTTGAGAATTTACATCATTCTGAGCAAAAACAGATCCAACAATAAGAACTACAACTACAGCAATCATAATGATTTAAATCGGATTAATTTTAAAAAATCTTAAGGAGATCATAAACCATCTTGTTGCCCTGTGCATATCATCTCTCATTTAAAAGGTTAGACTAAAATGACTAACCTTTTAAATGAGAGTTAACTATGCCTAAGTCTCTATTTAATTATCAAAATTTAAAAAAGAGTAAAGAAAGTGCGCTATTTATTTTAGACCTTTTTATGCTTTTTTTGGTAATTGTAAATATATTATGGATTGTGTTTGACACTCTTTTTATAAGTGAAGTTTTTCAAAATGCTCTTTCTAGGGTTTTACCTGACTTTACTCAGTTTTATAAAACACAAATACATACTAATTTTCCAACTTATGACATGATGTTTGTTGCAGTGTTTTTAACAGAGTTTGTATTTAGCTGGGCTGTAGCTATTTATAGAAAAACCTATCACAAATGGTTTTTCTACCCTTTTATACATTGGTACGATTTGCTTGGTTGTATTCCTGTGGGCTCCATGAGATGGCTTAGAATCCTACGTGTATTTTCTATTCTTTACCGACTGAATAAATATAAAATTGTCGATTTTTCTCAAACCTATGTCGCTCAAGTTATAAAAAAATACCTAAATATTATTGTGGAAGAGATCTCAGACCGCGTTGTGATCAATGTGCTAAATGGCGTACAAAGAGAAATCAAATCTGGCAGCCCGGTGGTTGAACGCATTAGCAAGGAAGTCTTGGCTCCACAAAAAGAAGAAATTAGCCATTGGGTGAGCCAAAGAATCAACGACATCAATTCTTCTGTTTACAGCCCTCGCAGAGAGGATTTTAGAGCTTATGTGGACAAAACCATTTCAGAGGCCCTAAAAGATGCGCCAAAACTTAAGCTGCTCGATAGCCTTCCAATTGTTGGCCCTACTCTTGCTGATATATTAGACGACACAGTGAGTGTTGTGGTTTTTAGTGTGACCGACAGGCTTTTTGCAGACCTTGGAGACTCCAAAAATGATGCCTTGGTTTCTGAACTCACTGAGCACATTATGCATCAATTTACCTTGCCATCAAAATCTATGAATGAGCTGAGCTCAAAAGTGCTCCTAGAAGTGATCGATATTGTCAAAGAAGAAGTCTCTGTACAGCAATGGAAGTTAGAAGAAAAAATTGGGCTTGAGCCCACCACTTAACTCTTATTGTGCACCAAAATCTAATTGAATTCCGACATTTGAACAGGCCTAATGTGTAAATTCAATCTTTAATCGTTTGAGCATTATGCTCAATTAAGGCCACTAGATATCTTACTCACGCCTGATAGCCAAGTTGATCGTGTTTATTCATAAATAAACTCTATAGCACTACTTTTTCTACATGATCTACGGGTTTAGTATACCCTAATTGATGTGCGCAATGAGCTCCACAGAATATTTGCTCTCCTACTTCAATACCATGACCAAGCACTTTTACATGACACCTAGTACACACGGGTGCCAGTTTATGTGCTGCACATTCAAAACAATCAAACCAAAAGCTTTGATTGTTTATTCTGACCTCAAAAAGATTTTCATAAGTATTACCACAAACATCACATTGATTATTTACCATAACAGTACTTCTCCTTTAATTTTTACATTTATAAAAATAAAATTAGTAATAAAACTAGAGGAATACCAAAAGCCCAAAAAAAGAATGATGGAGCTCTAACCATTTGTTTATGAGCTTTTAACATATCATCAGTCGTTAGTTCTGAATTGTTGTTTCTTTTTAATCTGTAATAATAAGGAGGTGTGGCTGCGGCTATAAACAAACTAATCAGAATTGCCATAATAAAAATATCAAACCATGCAATTCCAGCATAAACTGGACCCATAGGAGGAATAGCTAATGCCAATACCCATAGTGGTAAAAAAAGTAATAAAAAGAAAAAGCCTAAGCCTACATAGTCCCTTTCTCGCTCATAACCTGCAGATAAGATTAACGTAAAAATAACTGCGAAAATAAGTACTGGTATAATAATATCCACGTCGCTCTCCTTTTCGTTAATTTGTGAGAGTTATTATAATTTTTTATTTGAAATGAGAGATCACAAAATGTGTTAAATATTTTTTAGTTTTTTAAACATATACAGATAAATAAATGTAAAATTTATTTTAATTAATTATTTTATCGGTACATATAGCCACTGTAAGCCCTATGGCCGCGAATAAAATAAAGGCCCAATGATAATCAATACTTTCAATAGCCACACCAGATAACCCTGACCCAATAGCTTGCCCAATCGTGGTTCCAAGCAAGGGCAATACGGGGCCTAGTGCTGGTTTTTGATGTATGATTTGAACACCCTTAACAAGATGAAAGCCAGTAATTGTCATGTAAGAGGCTCCAAAGGCTACAGCCGACAACAATGAAAATGTTATAAGCTCTGGGGCTAAAGCTGTTACTATCAATGATAACGCCATAACTATTAATGCTATTGTATGGGTTCGACCTGCTCCTAGTCGATCCATCAAATCACTTGCAAATCCACCCCCAAGTCCTCCAAAGGCTACAGCCAACCACATCCAACCCATCTGTTTTGATGAAAGACTGCTGTATTGACTGACTAAATCTGGAGCGAAAACCCAGTAAATACTACTGACTAGTCCCATACAAAAAGCTAAAAAACTAAGCTTGCATTCAGCTTGCCATTGCGAGGTCTTAACACGATCATCTGCTTTATTGCCTTCTCTTGTTTTCGTAACAAACTTTTTTAGCCCCTGTAAAAATAAAAGCGCTGTCACCGCACACAAAGTGGCTAACAATCCAAATGACAAATAAGCTAAACGCCAATCATTAGCCCACAAAATCGCTGCAGGTACAGCCATAGCAATTCCCAAACTTGTTGAGGCATTATGTATGGCATTGACTCGACCACATAAATGACTATCAATATTCTGCTTTACAATTCTTGCCATAATAGGAGATGAAAGCCCCGTGCTCAGTCCACAGGTTGTAACTCCAACACCTAACATTATTATATCGGAAGCCTCGGCAATGCTAAAAAGTCCTAATGCTGCTAAACAAGAAGCAAGTCCTGCTGCTATAGCAGAGTTTAATTTGTTACTAATTACAGGCGCCAACATAACACCGACTATAAAGCTGATAAAAGGAAGTGAACCAACAACGCCTGCCTCTGATGTGTTTATACTTAAATCTTGACGAATAAATGGAAGAAATAGTCCAAAGGCAAAACGAGCAAGCCCATAAGTCAGCGCTATAACAGCACCACCAATTAAACTGATTCGTAAAAAATTACTCTT
Organism: Bdellovibrionales bacterium; assembly: GCA_022450595.1. Classification (GTDB taxonomy): domain Bacteria; phylum Bdellovibrionota; class Bdellovibrionia; order Bdellovibrionales; family UBA1609; genus JAKUPT01. The sequence goes on along the minus strand of JAKUPT010000064.1, from coordinate 1,217 downwards.
GCTCTGCCTTACAGAAACCATCCTTCAAATCAACATATCAGGCCTTAAATGGTCAAGCCTGTGAAAAAGTAATGAAAAGATAGGTCCTGTACGTTTGTTTTCTGTAGGTGATTAGAGTTACTGAGTTTTTTTGTTTGAATAAAAAACAATATAGACTTTAAAGGTTCATATCGGAACACCGCAGATTTGATAAATTGAAAAAAAATCTTAGTTTATAAGGGCTTATAATTTTTAAACAATATTAATAAAGCTATACTAATTTTTATATAAAAATATTTCTTTATTTTAAGTTTACTTTATTCACACCAAAACTCACTTCACTGATAGTTCCAACCAAAGCAGCTTCTGGTTTAATTAATTTGTTATTATACTTTTCAAGATCAACCATATCACTATAGTAATGCCCCATCGCTGTAATCATCATGAGTGTGTATAAAGCATAAACTTTTTTTGAGCTTATGTGACACGAGAGGCACAACTTGATAGTTTATCACTATTTTACGGGCTTAGGCTTTGAAGAACTTATATAAAGCAAAAAAGCACCTATCAATCCAGATACAATAGAGCCCACCACGATTCCGGTTTTAGAATACACTTCAAGATCTGGAGGAAGAGCTAAGCCTGAAATAAATAAAGACATTGTAAATCCAATTCCCGCTAAAAAACCAACTCCAGTAATGTTGGCAAAGTTCATCCCTTTAGGCAGCTTCACTCCACCCCATTTCACAGCGATATAACTAAAAATAAATACCCCTATAGGCTTACCCACAAGCAGGCCGAAAACAATGCCTAGAGTTATTGGACTCGAAAGAACGGCAACAATATCCACACCAGTTAAATTAATTCCCGCGTTGGCAAAAGCAAATATGGGCATAATGGCAAAGCTCACCCAGGGATGAATGAAATGTAATAATTCATCTAAGGGCGAGTATAGTTCCTTAGTTTTTTTATCAGTAGGAAAATGTGTAGGAGTTAGTAGTCCTAATAAAACACCGGCAATGGTGGCGTGAACACCGGAGTATAAAAAACCAGCCCATACAAAAACACCTACAAAAGTGTAAACCAAGTAAGACCTAACACCTGAGTACTTAAGCAAGGTGGCCACGCCAAAAGCAAGTGCTGCAATACCAAGCCCTGCTCCTTTTATTTGTGAGGTGTAAAAGAAGGCAATAACTAGTATGGCTCCAAGGTCGTCCACTATCGCTACGGCTAATAAA